>NZ_CAWNZT010000197.1:31630-53340 GCF_963878965.1 Aeromonas sp. HMWF015
TAACTTTGCCCTCGTTATAGTCGCTTACCCTGAAAAAAGTGGATGACTGCTTTTGTGTTGTGCGCTTTTAAAGCCTAGTCAACAGACTCCAGTAATCCATCACGGTTGATAGGTTAAATTCTGAAGAAACCTGCCCGATCCTTGTGCGGGGAGGGTCAGTCAACAACACCGCTATGTTACTGACTGTTAAATTATTTTTGCCACGATAGTGAGGTAAATGTCAAAGACATAAAAAATAAATGTTTATGGGAAAGAGGGAACTTATTGCGAAAAGATTAAGGGGTTTGACGAAAGGCAATGGGGCTGCGGGTTGGCGGGGTTATGGATGAGAATGTCATTACGTGAACGTCAACGTAAATCACTTTGTTTGGAGTTTTGGCTCTAATTTTTACATTGACGCTACATATTGAGTGCCCTAGATTGGCGATGTGTGAGCAGCAAGACGCTTTAGCAAGAGAGTTGACTGTTGCCTCACCAAGCTCTGTTTAAGCACGTTTCCGTTGGCTTGACCCTCGCAACCGCGAGGGTCTTCTTTTTCTGCGTCTTTAAACGCTTGTTTCTGCTGGTGGCTATTGAAGCCACCAGCACTCATCTAGCAAGGGTAGGCTTGTTGCACTGCCGCTAGGACGCGGGCAAACGGGTGCGCGGCCAACTGGCCTGCACCCGCTAGCGATTTGGCTTTGACCCGGCTGGTCAGCGGTGTGGTGATGCCGCACAGGAAACGGGCCAGAACACGAGCATCCACCGAACCTGTCTTGGCAATCAGCGGATCGCACCAGGCGCGGATCCCCGCCTCGTTTGGCATGGTCAGTGAGGGTAGGGGAGGAAGATGTGCCACCTCGCCGCGACAAACCGAACAGTGGCCACAATGAACCGGCGCCACCTCATCGGCAAAATAGCGGGCGAGGCGGTGGCACAGGCACTCACTTGAGGTGAAAAAGTCGAGCATGGCTTGCAGTCTGGCCAGCTCGCTCTGCTCTTTTTGCAGGAACAGGGCATGCAGGGCATTTGCTTCCTGCTCGTTGTCCCATTCCTGACGGGTGATCCGGTAGACCTCGGTCATCTGTTTGCTTTCAAGCTCGATCCAGCCTTGCTGTTGCAGGTAGTCGAGCGCCGCAACCGCCCGCTGCCGCTCTCCCTGATAGCCCTGCCAGAGGGCGTCAAAGTCCATGGTGCACCAGCTGCGCGCTTGCGGGGCGCAGGCGAACAGTTGCTCCAGAAACTGGCGACGATCCGGATTGAAGCGACTCACTATCTCGCCTTTATCCAGCACAAACTTGAAGCGGTAGTCGGCGTAGTAGCTGTAGGCCGGGGTGATGATGCCTGCCATCTCCAGATAGACCAGCAGGGTTTTAAGGGGCAACTGGCGGATATTGGTGTCGTTGGAGAGGCGCAGTAGGGTGAATTCCCATTCGCTCCCGCTCTGCTTGATGATGGCAAGAAGCTGGAGGATGGCACTCAAATCCGGCGTATCGCCGTAGACGAAGTTCTCCAGCACCGGCAGCTGGCTCTGGTTGGCCAGCACGATACAGCGCGATGGTTGGCTATCTCGTCCGGCGCGGCCAATCTCCTGGCTGTAGTTCTCGATGGATTTGGGCAGATCGTAGTGAATGACTCGCCGGATATCCGCTTTGTCGATACCCATACCAAAGGCGATGGTAGCGACGATGCAAGCCACCTTGCCCGCCATGAAGTCGTGCTGGATCTGGCTGCGCAGCGCCGAGTCGAGTCCGGCATGATAGGCGCGGGCGTTGATCCCTTCTCTAACGAGTTGCTCGGCGCAGGCTTCGGCGGTGTGTTGCAAGGTGACGTAGACGATGGTGGGGGCCGCCGGATCGTTGGCCAACTCCTGCGCGAGCCAGCCATCCCGCGCGTCGGGCGCCAGGGGAATGACCGCCAGATCAAGATTGGGGCGGTAGAAACCGGTGACCACGACCCCCTCCGGCGCTATGCCGAATTTGGTCTGCATATCCTGAATAACCGCCGGTGTGGCGGTGGCCGTCAGCAGCAACACCTGCGGGATCTTCAGATCATGGCGATAGCTCGGCAGCTTGAGGTAGTCGGGGCGAAAGTTGTGGCCCCACTCAGAAATACAGTGAGCTTCGTCAACCACCAGCAGTGATAGGGGCACTTGCTGGATAAAACGGCGAAAACGCTCGTTCTTGAGTCGCTCTACCGAAATCATCAGGATCTTGAGCTGGCCATCCAGCGCCTGCTGCATAACTCGTCGGCTCTCCTCCGGGCTCTGGCTTGAGTCGAGGGTGGCGGCGCTTATTCCCTTGCTTTTGAGGAAGGCGAGTTGATCGTGCATCAGCGCCAGTAGCGGCGAGATAACCAGGGTCAGGTGAGGCAGGGCGAGGGCCGGCAGTTGATAACAGAGGGACTTGCCGGAGCCGGTGGGAAAGATGGCGGCGGCACTCTGACCTGCCAGCACCCGGCTGATCACCGCCTCCTGACCTGGCCTGAGTGCGGAGAAACCAAAATATTGGTTGAGCAGGGATGGGATCATGGCAAGGCTCCGCGGCAAATGGGGGATGATAGCACAGCGATGCCGGTCACGGGTGACACAGGAATGGTCGTGAGGGTAATGGCAGAGAGTGTCGATAAAACGTACAAAAATGGGTGGTTGCGCTGCGGTTAAGGTTTTGTTGCGGTTTTTTGTGATGGAAACGGGATATTTTTTGGTGAGTCTCTGGAAAAAAAAGATGGCGAATGGGATATTCCGTCATGCAATCCGGTGATTGGGGATCGGCCCGACAGAAGGCTGGCCACAGACACCACATTCGGGCGACAGGGGTCTCCCGATGGGTGGTTGCAGACAGGACTCATGATTCATGCACTACGGTGCTTAGGGACTTTTTTGATGACACAACAACACCCCCTCCTTCGGCTGGTCAATAGCACCAGCTTGGTCAGCCAGATCCTGGTTGGTCTGGTATTCGGTATCTTGCTGGCACTGTTTGCGCCCGAGTGGGCGAAAACGGCTGGTTTGCTCGGCAGTCTGTTCGTTGGCGCACTGAAAGCGGTAGCCCCGCTGTTGGTATTCGTACTGGTGATGGCGGCCATCATTGGTCACAAGCAGGGTCAGAAGACCAATATGCGACCGATCCTGCTGCTCTATCTGTTTGGTACCTTCTCTGCGGCCGTGGTCGCGGTGATAGCCAGCTTCCTGTTCCCCTCCAACCTCCATCTGGTGGCCAATACTGCCGAGATCACCCCGCCAGGCGGGATCACCGAGGTGCTGCAGACCCTGCTGTTCAACGTGGTGACCAACCCGGTCAAGGCGCTGATGGATGCCAACTATATCGGGATCCTGGCGTGGGCCATCGGTCTGGGTATCGCTATGCGCCATGCCAACGAGAGCACCAAGGCGCTCATCACTGACCTGTCTCACGGTGTCTCCGCCATCGTGAAAGCGGTGATCCGCTGTGCTCCGCTCGGGATCCTGGGTCTGGTTGCCTCCACTCTGGCAGAGACCGGCTTCGACGCCCTGTTTGGTTATGCCCAACTGCTGGTGGTGCTGATCGGCTGCATGCTGTTTATCGCCTTCGTGGTCAACCCGTTGATCGTCTTCTGGAAGATCAAGCGCAACCCCTATCCGCTGGTGCTGACCTGCCTCAAAGAGAGCGGCGTGACCGCCTTCTTTACCCGCAGCTCTGCGGCCAATATCCCGGTTAACATGGCGCTGTGTGAAAAACTGCGTCTGCCGGAGGATACCTATGCGGTCTCCATCCCGCTGGGTGCCACCATCAACATGGCTGGTGCTGCCATCACCATCACTGTGCTCGCCATGGCGGCGGTGCATACCCTGGGTATGGAGGTGGATCTGGCAACGGCTGTGCTGCTCTCCGTGGTCGCTACCATCAGTGCCTGTGGCGCGTCCGGTGTAGCCGGTGGCTCCCTGCTGCTGATCCCGCTGGCCTGTAGCCTGTTTGGTATCAGCAACGACATCGCCATGCAGGTGGTGGCTGTCGGCTTTATCATCGGCGTGCTGCAGGATTCTGCCGAGACAGCGCTGAACAGCTCCACCGACGTGCTGTTCACCGCCGCAGCGTGCATGGCCGAAGATGAAACCCTGCTGGATGTGGCTCCGGTACCGAGCCGCGAAGCCTGATCTCCTAACGCTCAGTTTCGCAACACACTTGCGCCCTCTTCGGAGGGCGCTTTTTATTGCCGGATTTGCTCTCTTTTCCTCTTTAAGCAGGCTCTTTGGCTGATGTGCCGGACATTCTGTCTCCCTTGTCCAGGGCGCTGCCTTATCTTTATCCCTTTGAGTCGTGCTTCCTCCTTCTGTTGTGCGTTACACATTTTTGCCTGCTCTGCCAACAGCCGATTGCTATGGCATACCCCAGCTACTGCATCACAGAAGAACGAAGATGGCTGGCTGCGGCAGATTAGCTCGTCCTATCAGATACGCCATCATGGTTTGGTGAGGGGGAGTAAACGTGTTGGCGATATTGAGCTGCGGACAGGGGAGGGGGTCATGTTGATACCCGATGTGCTCTGCCATAGCGCTGGTGAGCATACAGATATCCAACAAGGTGAGGAGAGTAATAAGGAGAGAGCAGGGGAATCGCGGAGGCACAGATTGCAGAGATAAAAAAGCCAGCCGACTATTCGGCTGGCTTTTTGCTATCAGCGGCAGGTAGGGGATTAACCGATCAGCTGATAGAGGATGGCGGAGATGGCGATCATCCCCATCACAGCGACAAATACGTTGCTGATATGACCCTGATACTTCGCCATGGCCGGTACGCGCTTGATAGCGTACATCGGCATGATGAACAGGATGGTGGCGATGATCGGGCCGCCCAAGGATTCAATCATGCCCAGGATGGAGGGGTTGGCAATGGCAGTGCCCCACAGGGTCAGGATGAAGAAGGCGATGATAAACATCTCGACTTTCTTGGCGTTCGGCTCTTTGCCTGACTTGCGCATGTTCTGCACGATCATCCCCTTCAGACCTTCACGGGCACCCAGATAGTGGCCGAAGAAGGAGGAGACGATGGCCACGAAAGCAACCAACGGACCGAAGTAGGAGATGATGGGGCTGGCATGCTGGTTGGCCAGATAGGAGAGCACGGCGATGTTCTGAGCCTTGGCTTCTGCCAGCTGGGCCGGTGTCAGGCTCATGACGCAAGAGAAGACGAAGAACATCACGAAGCCCAGCAGCACCATGGCGGTACGCTTGAGGATGGCATCGGCTTTCTCGACAGCCTTATCACCGTGGTCGCGGCGCTGGGCCAGAGAGAAGCTGGAGATGGCCGGGCTGTGGTTGAAGGAGAAGACCAGTACCGGGATGGTCAGCCACAGGGTAGTGGCGAAATCCTTGGCAGAGGGCACTTGCTCCAGCGCGGCACCGGTCCAGTCCGGGATCAGGTACAAAGAGATACCGGCCAGAATGGCGATCAACGGATAAACCAGCAGCTCGGTCACTTTCAGCATCAGCTTTTCACCGGCCAGCATTACCGACATCATGCCCATGATCAGCACGATGGAGAGGATCCAGCGCGGCGGGGCACTCATCTGCAGCTGGTTGACCATGAAGCTTTCGACGGTGTTGGTGATACCCACGCCGTAGATCAGCACGATGGGGTAGATGGCGAAGAAGTAGAGCAGGGTGATTAATTTACCGGCACCCACGCCAAAGTGCTCTTCTACCACTTCGGTGATGTCTGCATTTGGCTTTTTGGAGGAGAGCACGAAGCGGGCCAGACCACGGTGTGCCAGATAGGTCATGGGACCTACCAGCAGCGCCATGACGACCAGCGGCCAGAAACCGCCCATACCCGCGTTGATAGGCAGGAACAGGATCCCTGCGCCAACCGCGGTCCCGAACAGACTGATGACCCAGGTAGAGTCGCGTTTTTCCCAACGAGTGGTTTGAGTAGAGCTGATCCCTTGCTCTGTTGACGCCGCAACTCCCTGCGTGCCAGTGACTGTGTTTGACATCTATCTCACCCCGAATGTGTGGTTCTTATTAAGTCGGCGCAAGGATACGGTTTTTCTAATCAAAAATGTTGATCAAATTCATCTTTACGGCACGAAAAACCGCACTTTCTTATGGAAATGTGATCAAAACAAGAAAAAATCAATTATTGTTTATCAATTGGCACGTTATTTTAGTGTTAATGATTAAATCTCGCCCAGCCAAATGTAGGTAAATTGTTATTTTGCGAGATGCTGGGCTAGCTGGTTAATCATGCTGGCGGTGGCCCCCCAGATAAAGTGCTGTTGCCAGGGGATCCAGTAGATGGTATGCGCTTTCCCCCCTCTGGAAAGGGTCAGGGGGATGTGGTTGCGCCGATCCAGCAGATGGGTCAGCGGCACTTCAAAGGCGTGATCCACCTCATCCGGACTCAGAATGAGGGGATAGTTGCCATCGAGCAGCCCCAGCACCGGCAGCACCTCGAATCGTGACACTGTATTGAGCGGGTTGAGGGTGCCGATCACTTCAATCAGTCGGGCCGGAATGCCGAGCTCCTCTTCGGTCTCCCGCAGCGCCGTGACAATCAGGTTTTCGTCGCCGGGATCCTGTCGCCCGCCGGGGAAGCTGATCTGTCCCCCATGATGGCGCAGCCGTGGGCTGCGCCGGGTCAGTAACACGCTGAGCCCCTCATCGCGCATCACCACCGGGATCAACACCGCCGCCGGACTGAGCCCGCCGATGGCGAGTCGATGGGCCGGGGCGGGTCGCTGCAACTGGAAGCGGGTCAGCAGTTCGTGGCGATCCATGGCGGGGAGCTCTCCTGTGCGTTGGCCAGACAGTGGGAGGGTTACAGCGCCGACAGCGGCGGCAGGATGCGGGCGACCTTGTCATAGGTCTCCTGATATTCGCTGTCGGCGTCGGAGTCGGCGATGATGCCACCACCGGCCCAGCAGTGCAGACGACCCGCTTCGGCGATCAAAGTGCGAATGCAGATGCTGGTATCCATCCGGCCATGCTGGCTGAGATAGCCGATGCTGCCGCAATAGGCATTGCGGCGCTGGGGCTCCAGCTCTTCGATGATCTCCATGGCGCGGATCTTGGGGGCGCCGGTGATGGAGCCACCCGGGAAACAGGCCCGCAGCAGATCGACTCCTTGCCAGGGTGCATCCAGCTCGCCGTGGATGGTGGAGACCAGATGATGTACCGCCGGAAAGGACTCTACCGCAAAGAGGTGAGGGACGCTGACCGAGCCCGGCCGGCTGACCCGACCGATATCGTTGCGCAGCAGATCAACGATCATCAGATTCTCTGATCTGTCCTTGTCCGCCTGCGCCAGCTCCTGCGCGACTTGCCGATCGATGGCCGGATCGGGGTGGCGAGGGCGAGTGCCCTTGATGGGTTTGGTTTCGATATGACGGCCATCGAGCAGCAGGAACCGCTCGGGGGAGAGACTCAGCAGCGCACTCTCCGGCAGGCGGATAAAGGCAGAGAAGGGGGCCTTGTTGGCAGCCGCCAGCAGGCAATAGGCCTGCCACTCATCACCTTGATAGGGGGCGCTGAAACGCTGGGTCAGGTTGATCTGGTAGCAATCCCCCGCGGCAAGGTATTCCTGAATGCGGGCAAACTTCTCGCCATACTCGGCGCGGCTCATATTGCTCTGCCACGACCCCTGCAAGGCAAAAGCCGGGGCCGGTTTGGCCTGCTGCTGTTTAAGCCAGGCCAGCCGGTTGGCAAGGCCCGCTTCATCCCCCCAGTGCACCAGTTGCCAGTCGCCGGTCGCCACATTGCGCAGCAGCGCCCAGTCGTAGATGCCTACCGCCATGTCTGGCACCGCGATATCGGCGGCGGCCTGCACTGGCAGTCGCTCGAAGCGACGGCCGAGATCATAGCCAAAGAGACCGAGGGCGCCGCCAATAAAGGGCAGGTGAGTGGCACACAGTTCTAGCTCCCCCAGCAGCTGTTGCTGGGTATGGGCCAGCAGGGCGAGGGGATCTTCGCTGTGTTCGCTGATATTCGCCCCGACACACAGAGTGGTCACCTCGCCGCGGGTTTCGAGGGTCGCCAGCGGATCGGCAGTGATGATATCAAAGCCGTTATCGGCGCCGAGTGGCCCCGCCGATTCCAGCAACATGGCCCACGGCTGATGTTGCAGGCGGGCAAAAAGCTGATGGAGTTCAGCACTATGGTCTAGATGATGGATATGAAGTGTTGGCGTCATTTTATGTTACACAGGCAACAGTTTGGTTCCCGAACCCTAGTCGGTGCTGGTGGGCAAGCGTATCATAGGTGTCGGTGACTTAAGAAAAAACTGCCGTGTCGTTCGTTTTTTGCTGGTTGATAGTTTTTAGCCAGCACGTCAGCACGGCCCATCATATGGAAGCCCTTGCCCTGCTCCGTGGCAGCGACAAGGACCAGTGAGGATGATATGAGCATTATAAAAAAACAGGATTTCATCGATTCTATCGCAGATGCCCTCCAGTACATCTCCTATTACCACCCGTTGGATTTTGTTCAGGCTGCCAAAGCGGCGTATGACCGTGAGGCCAACCCGGCCGCCAAAGATGCGCTGGCCCAGATCCTGATCAACTCCCGCATGTCCGCCGAAGGTCATCGCCCGCTCTGCCAGGACACCGGTATCGTGACCTGTTTCGTCAAGATCGGCATGCAGGTGCAGTGGGACAGCGACATGACGGTGCAGGAGATGGTGGACGAAGGGACCCGTCGTGCCTACACCAATCCTGACAACCCGCTGCGCGCCTCCGTGCTGGCCGATCCGGCCGGCAGTCGCAAAAACACCAAAGACAACGCCCCTGCCGTGGTACATATCGACATGATCCCCGGCAACAAGGTGGAAGTGAGCATCGCGGCCAAAGGCGGCGGCTCCGAGAACAAATCCAAGATGGTGATGCTCAACCCCTCTGACGATATCGTCGAGTGGGTACTGAAAACCGTGCCGACCATGGGTGCTGGCTGGTGCCCACCCGGCATGCTGGGCATCGGCATCGGCGGTACCGCCGAGAAAGCGGCGGTGCTGGCCAAAGAGGCCCTGATGGAGCACATCGACATTCAGGAGCTGATCGCCCGTGGCCCGCAAACCACCGAAGAGAAGCTGCGGGTCGAGCTCTACGACAAGGTCAACAAGCTGGGGATCGGTGCCCAGGG
This sequence comes from Aeromonas sp. HMWF015, assembly GCF_963878965.1. NCBI lineage: Bacteria > Pseudomonadati > Pseudomonadota > Gammaproteobacteria > Aeromonadales > Aeromonadaceae > Aeromonas > Aeromonas sp. HMWF015. The sequence continues at coordinate 40,722 of NZ_CAWNZT010000197.1, forward strand.
TCTGGGCGGCCTCACTACCGTACTGGATGTGAAGGTCAAATCTGCGCCGACTCACGCCGCTTCCAAGCCGGTGGTGATGATCCCCAACTGCGCCGCGACCCGTCACGTTCACTTCGAGCTGGATGGTTCAGGCCCCGCCGAGCTGACCCCGCCGAAACTGAGCGACTGGCCGGAGATCACCCGTGAAGCGGGTGGCAATGTGCGCCGTGTCAACGTCGATGGCATCACCAAGGCCGAGCTGGCCAGCTGGAAGAGCGGTGATACCGTGCTGCTCTCCGGCAAGATCCTCACCGGTCGCGACGCCGCCCACAAGCGTATCGCCGACATGCTGAAAAATGGCGAAGGGCTGCCGGAAGGGGTTGATTTCACCAACCGCTTCATCTATTACGTTGGCCCGGTCGATGCGGTGCGCGACGAAGTGGTCGGCCCGGCAGGTCCCACCACCTCTACCCGGATGGACAAGTTCACCGACATGATGCTGGGTGAGACTGGCCTTATCGGCATGATCGGCAAATCCGAGCGCGGCCCGAAAACCGTCGAGAGCATCAAGCAGCACAAGGCTGTTTATCTGATGGCCGTTGGTGGCGCCGCCTATCTGGTGGCCAAGGCCATCAAGAAGGCCCGCGTGGTGGCCTTTGCCGATCTCGGCATGGAAGCGATCTACGAGTTTGAAGTGGAAGATATGCCGGTGACTGTTGCGGTCGATTCCGAAGGCAACAACATCCACGAAACCGGCCCGGCCTACTGGTCGGCCAAGATTGCAGAGCTGGATGGCAAACTCTCCTCCTGAGTGACCCTTTCCGCTGCCGGTTAACGGCATCGGCCTGTAAAGAAGGCGCGTCCATCCGGATGCGCCTTTTTGCTTTGGCTGGCTTGTTATGGGCTCAGGTTGGCCGTTTGCGGCAAGCGGGCATAAAAAAGGATGGCGTGACGCCATCCTTTTTCGTTGTGCTTGTGCTTGTGCTCTGGCAGCAGAGAGCAGAGCAATCGCCCTTGGCTTTAGGCCTTTTTCAGGTAGGCAGCAACCAGTACGATCTGCACGCCGTTGACCTTGCCTTCGATATGGAGCGGGTTGTTGGTCAGACGGATGCCCTTGACCAGGGTGCCGCGCTTGGCGGTGAAACCGGCGCCTTTCACGTCCAGATCCTTGATCAGGGTGACGGAGTCGCCCTCTTGCAGCACGGCGCCGTTGGAGTCAACGGTCGGTACGCTGTCGTCATCTTCGTCAGCAATACCAGCTTCAGCCCAGGCCTTGGCTTCGTCTTCCATGTACATCATGTCCAGCAGATCCTGAGCCCACACTTCACCCTTGCCGGAGAGTGCTTTGAGCTGGCGCCATGCCATCACCTGCACCGCAGGCACCTGGCTCCACATGCTGTCACTCAGGCAACGCCAGTGGTTGACCACCAGGGTATCCGGTTGTTCCAGCTGACCACGGCAGGTGTCACAGATAGCAACGCTGTGATCATCGTCGCTGGCGGGGGAGTGAGGCACCACGAAGGCGGTCAGCGCCTGCTCGGCGCTGCACAGTTCACACTTGGCGCCCGCGCGCGCTTGCAGAATGGCGTTGATGGTCATGTTGTTGGTTCCATAGCTAGTGGTAAAGCGACCCGCGTTGGGCGGGGCGCGTGAAAGAGGGGGCGGAATATAGCATAAAACCCCGCACTTTGTCAGGTCTGCCCTGGCTCACAGGGTTGGCGGTGCTGTTGCGCGGCGCTGATCGTCAGGTATTGAGAGTGCAATTTGAAGCGGGATCGCTAGAATGAGCCTCCTTTTTGACTGCAAGGCAGGGGCATTCGTGCTGGCTCAACGTTTTCAACAACTGGATCGACTGCTCACCCGCTACCGACGCTGGTGGCAATATCAGCCATATCATCATTTGACCATGGCCTTTGCCGATGAGGCGCCCGAACTGGCTGCGTTGCTCAATGAGCTGACGCTCGGCCAGTTGGCAGAGCTCGATGCGGATATGGATGCCCTCAGCAGTCTGCTTGCCCCCTGGATTGCCGAGGGAGCCGAGCTGCAGCAACTCAGCCAGCTTGTCCCGTTTACCCCGGATCCCATCAGCTGCAGCAAGGAGATGGCGCTGCATATGCCGGGGCGCAAGCAGGCCCAGATCGAGTCGTTCACCGCCTGTCTGCCTGCCCATCAGGGCCCCTATCTGGAGTGGTGTGCTGGCAAGGGCCACCTTGGGCGGCTGGTGTCACTTCATCGACAGGCTCCTATCCTCAGTCTGGAGTTGCAAGAGCAGCTTTGTGACGAAGGTCGGCTGCTAACCGAGCGGGATGGCGCCAATATGACCTTTACCTGCGCCGATGCTTTTGCCCCCGAGTCGGCGGCGCTGATCGCCCCCGAACATCACGCCATGGCACTCCATGCCTGCGGTGATCTGCACACCCATCTGCTGGAACGGGTGGCCGAGCGCGGTGCCAGCGGCGTGACCATCTCTCCCTGTTGTTACCACCTGATCCGCAGCAGCCACTATCGCCCGCTGTCAGCTGCGGCCAGCGCCAGCGAGCTGGTGTTGAGCAAGGCGGATCTCAAGTTGCCGCTACAGGAGACGGTCACTGGCGGTGCGCGGATCGCCCGCCTGCGCGAGCAGGAAGTGGTGTGGCGGCTCGGGTTTGACTGCCTGCAGCGTCAGGTGCGCGGTATGGATGAGTATCTGCCGGTGCCCAATATGCAAAAGAGCCTGCTGACCGGCACGTTTGAGGCATTCTGCGTTTGGGCTGCAGAGCGCAAAGGGATTGTGCTGCCAACAGGGCTCGACTATCCCGCCTGGTTGGAACACGGGGAGCGCCGCTTTGGTGATGTCGCCCGCATGGAGCTGGTGCGTCATTTGTTTCGCCGTCCCCTCGAGATCTGGCTGGCGCTGGATCGCGCGCTCTTTTTGCAAGAGCAGGGCTATCGGGTCGAAGTGGGGGAGTTCTGTGCCAAACCCATGACCCCGCGCAATATCCTGATCCGTGCCGTGCGTGTCTGACATCCGGCTATTTTGAGCATTTTTCTTGAACATTGATGATGGCTGACAGCTTGAGCTTGTCAGCCATTTTTTTCATCACGAACAATGACCGTATGGCAGGTCACCTGGCCGTCTCAACTGTTCTAAAAATGGGCGACAGATCACGCTATTGTGTTTTCGTTTGGGTTCTTTTTCTTTGTTTCAGTTGTACTGAATATCACAAGGTGAAATGGCTCACAAATTCTACTTATTTCTTAATTCTCATCGTGAATTTAGTTGTTGAAACACCTACTCTTGGAACGCAATAATTCAAACAAGGACGATAAACATGTTCAAACCCAAGCGTTGTGCCTGGCTGATCGCTGCCGCCTGCGCATTGCCAAGCTATGCCGCAATGAGTGCAGCCATGAATATTCAACCCGATCCGCAAAATGCGGGAGGATATGTGATTGCGGCCCCGGATCTGGCAGCCATGGAAAAAACCAAGACGGCCAATCCCATGTATGCAATATGGGCCAAGGCATTGGCGACCCGGTCAAATAAAATCGTTGATGCCATTGAACCGGGTCTGGCAAGCAATCCTGACAACGTAAAACGGGTTGAACGGGTATTTCCCCAATCTGAATGGGAATATTTAACCCAGATGGCAGCGCCGGAATATACTTATGTCCGCTTCTTGCGAGCCATCGGTAAATTCCCTGCGTTCTGTGGTGAATATACTGACGGGCGTGATTCTGATGCGATCTGTAAAAAATCCATTGTGACGGCCTTTGCGCACTTCTCTCAGGAGACCGGTGGCCATATTGCCAAGGAGAATGTCTCCGATAACCCGCTGGGGCTGGAGGAGTGGCAACAGGCGCTGGTGCATGTGCGGGAGATGGGCTGGTCAGAGGGACAGACCGGCTATACCACCGGCTGTGGCCAGAACGACTGGCAGAACAAGAAGTGGCCTTGCAGCACGGGTCAGGGGTACTTCGGCCGCGGCGCCAAGCAGCTTTCTTACCACTTCAACTACGGTGCCTTCTCCGAGGCGATGTTCGATGGCGATGCCTCCGTGCTGCTCAACAACCCGGGGCTGGTGGCGGACTCCTGGCTCAACCTCGCTTCTGCCATCTGGTTCTTCCTCACCCCGCAGGCCCCGAAACCGGCCATGCTGCACGTGATTGATCGCACCTGGGTTCCCTCCAAGCGGGAAGCTGACGCCGGTATCGGCTATGGCTTCGGTACCACCATCAACGTCATCAACGGCGGCATCGAGTGTGGCGAGCAGAACAAGGACAAGGGGCAGCCGGTCAATCGTATCCGCTACTGGGAAGGGCTGGCCAACCACTACCAGATCCCGATCAAGGCGGATGAGAAGAACACCTGCTGGCAGCAGACTCCCTATGGCAGCCTCAATCTTAACGGCGCTACCGACGTGCTCTACACCAACTGGGATGGCAACTGGAAATACTATCCAGATCGCCCGGGCGGTTACTCCTTCGAGTGCGAGCTGGTAGGCTTCCAGACCGCTTATTCTGCATTGGTGCCGGGTGATTACGAGAAGTGCGTGACCAACCTCTACGGCTCCCACGCCAACTGGCCGAAAGTGCGTATCGTGGACAAACTGACTCCACCGCCGGTCGATCCGAGCGAACCCCCCATCGGTGGCAACCCGGCCTGGGAAGCGACCAAGGTCTACACCGCGGGCAACAAGGTGAGCTACAAGGGAGCCGTCTATCAGGCCAAATGGTGGACACAGGGGGATGATCCCGCCAAAGGTGACCCCTGGGCGTTGGTGACGACCCAATAAAGAGACAGTCCATCCATAGATTGATAAGGAGAGGGGGCTTAGCCCCCTTTTAATATATTTTTTTGCGCTGGGGGATAATATGTGGCAGAGATTAAAAAGAGATCCATCTCTCTGGAGGGGTAGCTGTATTTTTTGGCCAACCTTTATTTCCCGCTTAAAGTGATGTAAACAGCCCACATCAAATTTATTGATGGGTGGATTTAATGTTTTAACCTTGCTGCTAAGCAATATTAAAAAGCGTTGAGTGATGTTTTGCTAAACGATGGGTTCGCAGAGCACACCCATGACGCTATCCTTCTCGTATTTATGATGAGGGTGTTTATTCTTCCCATCTATCAATTCATGGTATCACCTTGGTGACATTTATTTCACAGAGAGAAAAATGAACATATTGGATGTAAAAGTCATGTGTATCCATTCGTTTACGGATGAGAGTATGTAGTTCGGCGGATGTTTTTTACTGCGAGCGAGGTAATCTTGCTCGATTTAAAATAATAGTTAAGGTGCGCAGATGAATGGGGATTGTCGTCTCGTTATCCGAATGGGAAGTCGCATGCGGTTTAATCACTAAGCACATAGCAGGAAAGAGGAGTGCACCATGGAACTGGTGGTGATCCGCCATGCAGAGACGCAGGCCAATGCGGAAGGGCGTTATCAGGGCGCGCTGGATATCGGGCTCAACGACGATGGCGTGCGCCAGATATCCCGGCTGGCTGAGAAGGTAGCAGTGACAGAGCCGCCGTTCGATCGGCTGCTGGCGTCCCCCTTGCTGCGAACAAGGGAGAGCACTGCCATCTTGTCTCGTCAGTTGGGATTGCCTGTGGAACTTGTGCCTGCCTTTCGTGAGCGGGATGTCGGCCTGTTTGAAGGGCTAACGCAGGTAGAGGCAAGAACACGCTATCCCGAACTGTGGGCGCGCAATATCACCCGGCGCTGGGCTGAATCTCCACCCGGTGGTGAAACCATTGATGAGGTGATTGCTCGGGTCTCACAGGGACTCACGGAACTTGCTTCGACCATGCAAGGGGAGCGGATACTGCTGGTGGTGCACGGTGTGGTCGCCAAGGTGATCCGCGCCGTAACGATTGCCGGTTTTGATGACTTCTTCGACTGGCAATTGCCCAACGGCGGCATGCTGTCGGTGAGGCTCTCTCTGGCTGATGGCGGTCCACTGCGCTTTAGCCGTTCCCTTGATGGTGGTGATTGAAGAGTGCACCAAAAACAGGACGAAAAAAGCGCTACCGAAGAGAGTAGCGCTGCTTTTTGTGTACGTTGCGGTTGGTTATCTCTGCAGGCACAGGTTAGCAGTGTCACCAGAGGGCAGGGGCGTGCGTCCTTAAGTCGGCTCCTGCTCCTCTTTGCGGCAGCAGTTGCGCCCCTGCTTTTTGGCCAGATAGAGGGCGGTGTCGGCTCGTCTGACCATCTTCTCTACAGTGTCATGGCTACCCTTGCTGGCGCTGATCCCGATACTGATGGTGAGGGAGATCTCAAGAGCCCCGTCCAGTGCATGGTGCTGGGATTCGATGGCGAGCCTGATCCGTTCGGCGCTGGCCCAGGCGAGCTCGAGGGAGGTTTCCGGTAGCAGCACGATAAACTCTTCGCCACCCCAGCGACCCAGCATGTCCACCTCCCGCAGCTGTTTGCTGATCCGTTTCACCAGACTCAGGATCGCCAGATCTCCCTGCTGATGGCCAAAGGTGTCGTTGACTTCCTTGAAGTGGTCGATATCGATCAGCAGCAGGCTCATGGTATGGCCGAAACGCTGGCAGCGCTGCATCTCGGCGTTGACCAGCTCGTTGAAGCGGCGCCGGTTGGCAATGCCGGTCAGGGGATCCGTGGTGGCGGCGACCTTCAACTCCTCCACCAGTCGGGCTCGCTCCGAGATATCCCGCAAGATGGCGGTCATCTCGGTGGTCGGGCCCAGATTGATCTTGGCGATGGTCACTTCCAGCGGAAATTCGCTGCCGTCTCGGCGCAGACCCATCACAGAGGCGCGGGCATGCATCGGGCGCGAATTGATGGGGGAGCTGCTGAAGGCTTTGAAATAGGTTTCGTGATTGGCGCGAAAACGCTGGGGAAGCAGGGTTTCCAACCGCTTGCCGAGATAGCTCTCGTCGATGCCGAACATCTCGCAGGCAGCGGTATTGATAAGCTCGATGCGCGATTCGCTGCTGACACTGATGATGCCGTCATAGGCGGAGTTGACCACCGCTTCGAAGCGGCGGCGACTGGTGGTGAGCGCCTCTTCCAGCTGCATCCTGGCGGTGATGTCGATAGCGGTCACGATGATCCGGTTGATCCGTGCCTGCTCGGGGATGATGGGGGAGAGAATAAAACGCCACCAACTGGTACGCGAAAGGCTGTCGATGGGCAGCTCGCTCTCGAGCCCAGTCTGCATGCGCACACATTCGTGCATTGGCGGCTCGATGGTATTGGTGATGTAGCGGGGAAACATCTCGCTCAGCTGTTTGCCAATGCTGCCAAGGACATCCAGCTCGAACGCCTTGGCAAAGGTATCGTTGGCAGAGACCAGCACAAAGTGATCATCCTTGTCGAGGCTGAACACCGCCACGGCGGCGCCGATGGCGTCGAGAGATGACTTTATGTCGGCATGGGAACCCTGTGTAAACATGCGACCTCCACGGCGAATAACATATTGATATTCAGTATAGTGTGGTCGTTTGGCTAACTACTCTTCGATATCCAGCAACACCAGAATGGCGCTGTCGCCGCCCCATTCGCGGGGGGCCTGATGGAAGGCGCGCACATTGGGGTGCTGGGCCAGCCAGCTGGGAATGCGCTGTTTGAGAATATGTTTGCCGATGCCGTGCATCACCGAGGCGACGTGAATGTTCTCTTTCTGGCAGAGGGTGAGCAGGGCGGCCAGCTCCTGTTTTGCCTGCTGCTGGTTCATGCCGTGCAGATCCAGGTAGATCTCCGGCGGATAAATGCCCCGCTTGAGCTTTTTCAGCTCAAATTTTGACACATCTTCCCGCACGTAACGGGTCGGCCCATCATCGTCGAGATGGGGCTGATACTCATCGCTGAAATAGTGGTCAACCCCAAGCTTTTCGCGGGTTTCGCGCAATTCGCGTTTCTGCTTGACCGGGCGTAACTCGGCCCTTATGGTATCTTGCTTGATTTTCCGGGTACCTTTTATCGCATCGCGGAACAGCAGGGTTTCCTCGTCTGTCGGTGAGGGCGTTTTTTTCATCAGATGCTCATGTATTAGGTATGCGTCTTGCCCGCAACGTAAACGGGGCTCGGGCCGGATATTACTCGACTTGGAGGTGGATTTGGACAAGATATTTATCGATGAGGTGGTTGCCGAGATGCACACCATCCAGGACATGTTGCGTTGGGCCATGAGTCGTTTCAACGACGCCGGGATTTTTTACGGTCATGGAACCGACAACGCCTGGGATGAAGCTGTGCAGCTGGTACTGCCCGCGTTACATCTGCCACCGGATGTAGACCCGGCCATGCGCCACTCCCGTCTCACCAGCAGCGAGCGTCACCGTATCGCCGAGCTGATTATCCGACGCGTACAGGAGCGGGTACCGGCCGCCTACCTGACCAACAAGGCCTGGTATGCCGGTTGGGAGTTCTACGTGGATGAGCGGGTGCTCATTCCCCGTTCCCCCATTGCCGAGATGGTGGCCAACCGCTTCGCGCCATTCCTCAAACATGAACCGACCCGGATCATGGACCTGTGCACCGGCTCAGGTTGCATCGCCATCATCATGGCCCACGAGTTCCCTGAAGCGGAAGTGGATGCCATCGACATCAGCATTGATGCACTGAACGTGGCCGAGCGCAACATCAACGATCACGGGCTGGAGCAGCAGGTCATTCCGATCCGCTCCGATCTGTTCCGCGATCTGCCGGCGGGCGACAAGTACGATCTCATCGTCTCCAACCCGCCCTATGTGGACTCCGAAGATATGTCGGATCTGCCGGACGAGTTCCGTCACGAGCCCGAGCTGGCGCTGGCGTCCGGCTCCGATGGTCTCAAACTGACCAAGCGTCTGTTGGCCCATGCGGCAGATTTCCTCAAGGATAACGGCGTGCTGGTGGTCGAAGTGGGCAACAGCATGATCCATCTGGAAGCCCAGTTCCCAGAGATCCCCTTTACCTGGGTTGAATTCGAAAACGGCGGTCACGGCGTCTTTGTAATGACCCGTGACGAGCTGGTGCAGTATCAGGATCATTTCGCCATCTACAAGAACTAAGCAGGAGCGCGCATGGCAGGGAACAGTTTTGGTCAACTCTTTCGGGTCACTACCTTTGGCGAGAGCCACGGCCTGGCGCTGGGCGCCGTGGTTGATGGCTGCCCGCCGGGGCTGGAGATCAGCGAAGCGGATCTGCAGGGGGATCTGGATCGGCGCAAGCCGGGCACTTCCCGCTACACCACGCCGCGCCGCGAGCCGGACGAGGTGAAGATCCTCTCCGGGGTGTTCGAGGGCAAGACCACCGGCACCTCCATCGGGCTGCTCATCGAGAACACCGATCAGCGCTCCAAGGATTACTCCGATATCAAGGATCTGTTCCGGCCGGGTCACGCTGACTACACCTACCACCAGAAGTATGGTCAGCGGGACTATCGCGGCGGTGGTCGCTCCTCGGCACGCGAGACCGCGATGCGGGTAGCGGCGGGGGCCATTGCCAAGAAGTACCTGAAAAAGGTGCATGGCATCGAGATCACCGGTTTTCTCTCCCAGCTCGGCCCCATCAAGGCCGAGGCGTTTGATGCGGCGCAGATTGAGCAGAATCCCTTCTTCTTCCCCGATGCGGGCAAGCTGGAAGAGCTCGATCAATACATGCGCGACCTGAAAAAAGAGGGCAATAGTATCGGTGCCAAGGTGCAGGTCATTGCGCGCAATGTGCCGGTGGGCCTGGGTGAGCCGGTGTTTGATCGCCTCGACGCCGATATCGCCCATGCCATGATGGGCATCAATGCGGTGAAAGGGGTGGAGATCGGCGACGGCTTCGCGGTGGTGGAGCAAAAAGGCTCCGAGCATCGCGACGAGATGACTCCGGCAGGCTTTGCCAGCAACCATGCGGGCGGCATTCTGGGTGGCATCTCATCCGGGCAGGATATCGTGGTGAGCATGGCGCTCAAGCCTACCTCCAGCATCACGGTACCGGGCAAGACCATCACCACCGAGGGTGAGGCTACCGAGATGATCACCAAGGGGCGCCACGATCCTTGCGTCGGCATCCGCGCCGTGCCCATCGCCGAAGCCATGCTGGCACTGGTATTGATGGATCACCTGCTGCGCCATCGCGCCCAGAATCAGGGGGTGTTGACCCATACCCCGCAGCTGCGCTGATCCCTGTTGCTGCTTATCGACTGAGCGTTCCCTGTTCGGGGAACAAGTTCGACAATACCAAAAAGGCGACCTTCGGGTCGCCTTTGCTATTTCAGGTGGCGGCTTATCCCGTCAATGCTTGCGGAGAGTGCGGGTCAGCAGATCTGCGGCACCCGGATCGGCATTGAGGCGACACCTTGGGGGCGAGAACTTGTTGTGGGGTTTGGGCAAGGCATGAATGGCCTCGTTGACTTTGAGGATCTGTTCTTCACTCACGCTGTTTTTGGCAAACATCAGACTGACCGGCTGGTGGTGTAGCAACAGCTGGCAGCTGATAAACTCTTCGGCCCCCAGCTGGGCCAGCCGGTAGCGGGCATATTGCCACTCCATGATGATGCCATCGAGGCGGCGAGCCAGCAGCAGATCGATCATCCGCTCATCGGCGTTGTATTCGGTCGCCATTTTAAGCGCCGGGCAGCTATCCATCTGATGCATGGGGCGGGTGCCGCGCAACTTGCCTATCTTGAGCCCCTTCTCGTTGCACAACGCGGAAAGATTATCGAGCTGCGCCCAGCGATCCTGATGGCCGGGAATCGGGTCATTGCTCAGCAGCACATAGGCACTCTGGCGGTAGGGGGTCGAGAAGCGGGCATAACTCTGGCGCTCCGGCAGAGAGAGGGCGGCCATCGCCACATCCAGCTGATCGTGTTCTACCAGATGCAGTGCCCGCGCCCAGGGAAGCTCGCGAAACTTGGGGGCAAAGCCCGCCTGGGTAAGGATCTGGCGGGTCAGGCTGACATCCAGCCCATCCAGCTCACCCCGGTTGTTGATTTGGCTGAAGGGGGGCCAGTGACTCCAGGCCACGGTCAGGGTCTGACTGGCCTGCAGCGCAGGGCTTAGCAGCAGAAGCAGCAGGCCAATCCTTGCCTGCCAGCTGCCGCGGGGACGATATGGCGTGGTCATAGCTAAACCTCGTTATTGTGTTCTTCTATCCCGTGCTTTTGCCCCGCGAGACATGCCTGCGAGGGCTGATATTGTGTTGCCAGTTAATAGTGTGGTGCGTGCTACATCAATCAACGGGATTATTCGGGGGGCAGGAGGGGGATTTTCTGTTCGTGCTGGGAGGATCATCACATTTTTCTCGTTTATCCCGGGCAACTCCGTTAGACTGCGCCTCTATTCTTTCCCCTTTGCTCTGCTCCCCGGGGAAATCGTTGTTTTCTCAATAGGCCCAGATCTTGTGAGATGGCATCGGCTCAGCAGAGGAGCCCCACCACAAATCCCCGGAGCCCCTATCTCTAGCAGGTAACTATGAGTTTTACTTCCCTCGGTCTGGCCGAACCCTTGTTGCGTGCCGTTGCCGAACAAGGCTACGACACCCCGTCTCCCATTCAGCAGCAAGCGATCCCCGCCGTTCTGGCTGGCCGCGATCTGATGGCGGCGGCCCAAACAGGGACCGGCAAGACCGCAGGCTTTACCCTGCCGATGCTGCAACGTCTGATGGAGAGCAAGCGCAAGGTCTCTCCAAACCGCGTCCGTGCGCTGGTACTGACCCCGACCCGTGAGCTGGCCGCCCAGGTGGGCGAGAGCGTGCGCAACTACGGCAAGCATTTGCCCCTGCGCAGCCACGTGGTCTTCGGTGGCGTGAGCATCAACCCGCAGATGATGGCGACTCGCCGTGGTCTGGACGTGCTGGTGGCCTGTCCTGGCCGCCTGATGGATCTCTATAACCAGAACGCCGTCAAGTTCGACGAAGTTGAGATCCTGGTACTGGACGAAGCGGATCGCATGCTCGACATGGGTTTTATCCGCGACATCCGCCGCATCCTGGCCCTGATGCCGAAGAAGCGCCAGAACCTGCTCTTCTCCGCCACCTTCGCCGACGAGATCCGCGAACTGGCCACCGGTCTGCTGGATAACCCGGCGGTGATCGAAGTCGCCCCTCGCAACAGCACTGCCGAGCGTATCGAGCAGCTGGTGCATCCGTGCGACAAGGCCAACAAGATTGCGCTGCTGAGCCATCTGGTCACCAGCAACAATTGGCAGCAGGTACTGGTGTTCACCCGTACCAAGCACATGGCCAACCGCGTTGCCGAAACCCTCGACAAGAACGGCGTCAGCGCCGCCGCCATCCACGGCAACAAGAGCCAGGGTGCCCGTACCCGTGCGCTGGCCGGCTTCAAGGATGGTAGTGTCAAGGTGCTGGTGGCGACCGACATCGCCGCCCGTGGTCTGGACATAGACAAGCTGCCGCAAGTGGTCAACTTCGAGTTGCCCAACGTGGCGGAAGATTACGTGCACCGTATCGGTCGTACCGGCCGTGCCGGTGCTGCCGGTCACGCCATCTCCCTGGTTGCTGCCGATGAAGGCAAGCTTATCAAGGCGATCGAGCGTCTGACCAAGCAGAACATTCCGTGCGAGCAGGTGGCCGGTTTTGAAGCCTCCCGCGAGACGCTCGACCACATAAGCCGTGGTATCGGCGCGCCGCTTCGCAAAGAGCCCCGTGATCCGAGCGAGCAGCGCCGTGCACCGCGTCCGCAAGGTCAAGGCCAG
>NZ_CAWNZT010000197.1:53350-94513 GCF_963878965.1 Aeromonas sp. HMWF015
GTACCGGTAACGGTGGCAAGCCCAAGCCGCAAGGTGGTCAGCGCCCTGTTGATGGCGCTGGCAAACCGGCTCAGGCCCGTCGTCCACGTCGCTCTACCCACAACCAGTAAGCGGCTCGGGAGCTTGACTCCCCAGCTATGCGGTTGACTGAAAAAGCCCTGCCAATCTGGCAGGGCTTTTTGTTTTTTCAGCCATACAATCGGCACTGTGTGGTGCAGCGAGAGCAACGCTAGATGGCGGAGAGGTACTGCTTTTGCATCGCCAGCCAGCGGCCGTTATTGATAAACGCCAGCTGTACCTTGAGCAGGGCTGCAATTTCCGCCCGGTGCTTTTTATCGAGATAGAGAAAGACCTGCTCTTTGGTGATCTTCTGCCAGGGGGACGCCAGTGCAGGTTGAGAGGCAGGGCGCATCTTGATGAGCCAGTCCACTTTGCCTCGATGCAGTTGGGCAAGCCCCTGCTTCTCATCGTTCAACCAGATTACCTGATAGTTGCCGAGGAAGCGCTCGCACCACTGGATGCCGCGCAGGCAGCCAATCACGGTACCCTCGGCAGGGGGCCAGCTCGGGTTATCCCTTGGCTGACCATAAATCGCCGCCTCCGAGATGGGGGCACCGATCTGCAGCAAGTGGGGATAGGTCTGATCAAAGCCCTTGATCCGGGCCATATCGCCATCGACGGCATGGTCTGCCTCAATCAACTTTTCGCAGCGGGCATAGGTGCAGGGGATCAACTGAAAGTCGATGCCGGCCCGGCCAAACCAGTCATGAATAAAAGGGCGCAATATCGCAGTGTGTTCGACCGCTGCCGCCAGCTTTAGCGGGGTTGCGTGGGCAACGGGAGTCAGCCCGACAAGCAGTAACCAGCCAATCCACTTCATATCGCACTCCTGAATCGGGCTTGTTTAAGCAGCACTGTTGCGACTATCTGTGCAGTGAAGAATAGCCGATAGGGATGGCTGCCAGACCGCTTCGCCAGCTATTCGTGACGGCCGGGTCAGGGGAGCAGCGCCGTGATCAGGATATGGGCCGCGCTCACCAGGATCACAGTGAAGGTCAGCCCCATTCCCGCCACCCGATAACGGAAGTTCTCCGGCGTGCGGCTCATGCCAAATGCATGACAGAGGCGGCCAAGCAGCAAGGCGCTCCCCAGCAGATGGATAAGCCAGGGGGTATGGCTGCCGGTTTCGACGAAATAGATCAGCAGCAGGGCGATGGGGACATACTCGGCAAAGTTGGCGTGTACCCGCATGGCCCGCAGCATGGCGGGGTCATCCCCATGCCCCAGCGCCACCTTGCGGCTATGGCGGGTGCGAATGGTACGAATGCTCAGCAACACAAAAAGCAGCGTGAGCAGGGCCGCGTAAACAGGCAGTATGGTCATGGTATCTGGCTCCTTGTGTGATGATAACGAGTGGCTGGTGTTCCGAGACGCGATATTGCTCGGCATCTCAATGGCTTGCCTTGAGGGTAGCAGCAAACTGCCTTAGCACGATCGTCATCCACTCACTCGCCATCGGCCAAGTGCAGGCGCAAAACAAACAGCCCTGCCGAGGTGGCAGGGCTGTTTTTTGATCATATTGATGGTGGGCAGAGCCCCGTCATTACCCCTCGTAAGGGAGGGAGGAGTGGTGCAGCACGATGCGCACTTTGCCATCATCTCCTTTCTTGAAACCCCAGGTCTTGTCGACCGTGGTCTCCTTGTTGTCGCGATCCACCAGATGCACCTTGCCCATGGTCAGCGCCATATCGCCGTTGATATAGACGGCGGCATTGTCATAGCGATAGCTCTGCCAGTTTTTCAGGGCAAAGCCGCTATCGGCCGGATAGGCGCTGTTGTTGCCGACAAAGTAGGCCAGCGCCCCCTCGCGGTTGGTGCGAAAGGTCTGCGCGCCACCGGCAAGGGTGGGTTTAAACAGCACTGGCCCCTGCTGGTAGCCATAGGCGCTGTCGAGCACCGACTCGGCGGTCGCCTTGGCGCGCTCAATCCCACCGGCGCGATAATCATCGCTGATCTTGATAAGCGCCGCGCCCCAACCATCCTGCGCGGCCTTGATCTCCGCCTCGGTAATATTGTTGTTGGCGATTTCGGCTGCGCTGAGTGCGCCGCTGGCGGCAAGCAGGACGAGGGCAAGGGTGCTCTTCTTGAGGTGCAACATCATTGTTTTCAAACTCCTGATAGCGATAAACGAGCGGGCAGTGTAGCGAAGGGGCATGAACGGTTTTTGAACTGATTATTCAGGGTTGGGTAGTAAAAAGGTCGGTATATAGCTGAAGGTTTGGGTGTTTGTTTGGTAAGGGGCGCTGTCTTAATTAATGGCTGATGCCTGTATCCACTTGATTTCTTTTCCAACAAAAAGCCCCGTCAAGTTAATTGGCGGGGCTTGGCTATTTGGGGCGTTTAGTATCGGGGATTACAGCGCTGGCAGCATTCCAAGGCTGACGCTGATCTGTACGCCAACAATCAGCACACCCATGGCGGCGGCCACTCCCAGCGCCACCACGCCACCCGGGGCGCGGTAGTGGTGGGCGGGGGCTTGCTTGCGGCTCTGCCACACCAGCGCCACCGGCAGCAGTACCGCGAGGATTGCCAGCGCAATGGCGGCGTAGCCCAGCGCCATGATAAAGCCCTGCGGGAAGTAGAGGGCAAACAGTAATGGCGGCACAAAGGTGATGAGGCCGGTCTGGGTGCGGCCCTGCCAGTTGTCCTTGCGGCGGGTCACCTTGGCCATAAAGTCGAACAGCCCCAGCGTCACCCCGAGGAAGGAGGTGGCGAGCGCCAGATCGGCAAACAGGTGCATCGCCTGATTAAACGCAGGCCAGCTCACCAGCTTGCCGACGTTGGCCAGCAGGCTATCGAGCGCCCCGCCGGTTTGCAGCAGCGCTTGCTGGCCGAGCAGACCGAGGATCGCCACCTGCCACAGCACATAGAGGATCAGCGGCAGGGCTGAGCCCCAGACAAAGACTCGGCGTAACTGCTTGGGGCAGTCACCGAGGTAGAGCATCACGCTCGGAATGGAGCCGTGAAAGCCGAACGAGGTGAAGATGACCGGCAGGCCCGCCAGCAACAGGCCCTGACCTAGCGGCATCGAAAGTAGATGCTGCCCTTCGGTGCGGGGCAGCAGCAACGCCAGCACCACCACCATGATCACCAGTTTGACGGTGAACATCAGCCGGTTGAGGTAATCCACCGATCGGGTACCGACACAGACCATGCCGCCAAACAGCAGAGTAAAGGCCCAGGCGGCCTGCTCCTGGCTTAGGGGCATGCCCGCATCGGCCAGCGCCTGTGCCAGCAGGCTGCTGCCGCCGCTGATGTAGGCGGAGGCCAGCGAGTAGAACAGCATCAGGATACAGAAGGAGGCGATGCGCTTGCCCCAGGGGCCGAGCAGATGATCCGCCAGCTGGTGCAGGTACCACTTGCCGGTGTTGAGGCTTGCCTCTACTTGCAGCATGGCGGTGAAGGCCATCAGGGCCCAGAGGCCGACCATCAGCAGCAGGGTGGCGGGGCCGCCAAGGGAGGAGGAGGCCAGCGGCAGGGCCAGCATGCCGGCACCTATGGTGGTGCCGGCAATCAACAGGGTACAACCCAGAGTTTTGGTATTCATGTTATCCATCCGAACGTAGCGGTGTCAGTGCAAACAGGCGATGTCAGCAGTGACGTCAACAAGAGGGGGCCGATTGGCGTTATCAGAAGGTGCCTCCGGTGATAGGGCCGGAGGCTAGCAATATCGGAACGGGAACATCTGTACCTAAAACCTGTCACTTGTAAAATATGATTGCCACGTTAGCGGATCAAAATAGCGGAAACAACCCCTTTTATACGGATCTTGTGCTGGCTTGTGGCAACAAGTGGAAATAAATGATGACAGTGATGGCTAATTGCAGAAAAAAACACCGAAAAAATGATTGGCAGGGGCTCATTGATACAGGTCAGCCAAGTGGTTGCAGCACGGATGGGGGAGTGCCTTGTCGTGGCGTTGGCGTTTAGTTGCGGGGTGAAAGGAGTGTGGAGGCCGGTTGTTTAGTCGGCCAGACGGTAGAGAAAGCAAAGCGGGCGGGTAGGGGGAGCAACAATAAGGCTGCCAATCCTGGCAGCCTTATTGTCATCTGTTCGTTTTACCTACCCATTGACAGCAAATCGGGTCTGCTGCGGTCAGGTTAGCGACGGCGCTTGAGGGTGCGGCTCACATAGTGCAGCCCGCTCTGGTAGTCGCCGTTCACCGCCTTGAGCGCCAGCTCCAGCGCCTGGCTCGCCAGGGCGTCGTGCTGTTGGGGCAGGGAGTTGATGCCAAAGGGGAGGAAGTCAAGCAGGCGATCGTCCCCGAAGGTGGCCATGGCGAGCTGGCTCATGTCGATCTCTTGCTCCAACAGGTAGTCGAGTACCCCCTCCATCAGGATATAGGAGGTGGTGATCAGCGCTTCGGGCAACTGGCCCAGCTGCTGGTGCAGATCTTTGATCAGGCGATACCCCTCGGTGCGCGAGAAGTGATCCCCCTCACACAGGTGGCGAGCCGCACTGTGACTGGCGACCGCCTGCTCGAAACCGGCTTTTCGCTCCTGACTGATCGTGAGTGCTGGCAGCGCGGTGATCAAGGCGATATGGCGCAAGGTCGGGGTAAGCAGGGAGCTGGTGAGATCGAAGCTCGCCTTCTCGTTTTCACTGGCGACGGTGACGAACTTGTCGGCGGCCATCGCCCGGTCGATGGCGAGGATCTGGCTGCCTTGCGCCTGCAATTTACCGTAGAAGGGGTCGTCCGGGGGCAGGCAGCTGGCCACCAGCAGGGCATCCACATGGCGGCTCACCAGCATCTGGGCCAGCTCTTTTTCTGTGGCGGGCTCATCTTCCGAGCAGACAATGAGCAGCTGATAGCCCTGCGCCCGAGCCCCCTGTTCCAGCCGTTTGGCCAGCTTGGCGTAACTGGCGTTCTCAAGGTCGGGCAGGATAAAGCCGAGGGTCTTGGTCTGGCCGCCGCGCAGGGAGGCTGCGCGGCTGTCCGGCTGGTAGTTGTGGGCGGTGACGACGGCCATCACCTTGTCGCGGGTGGCCTGACTGATGCGGTATTGGTCGGCCTTGCCATTGATCACATAGCTTGCCGTGGTGCGCGAGACACCGGCGAGGGCGGCGATTTCATCCAGTTTCATCATATTGGCTCTGTGTGAGTTGCAAGGCCCACGGTCACTGCCGGGTGAGGGCACCGAAAAGTGTGCGCGGGATCATATCATTGAAAAGCACTCTTTGTGGGTACTTGATCAATTCGCTGAAACGATTCAGTCTGAGTGTAAGTGAAACGATTCAGCCTGTCAGCAACGAAGAGACCCAGTGGCCTGAAAATCGGGCTCCGATCACAGTGAACCGTGTTCGGGTCTATTGTCAGCTGGCGAGTTATCCGAATGTTCAATTGTGACGTACCGGCGCGGCCGGAACCTGATGGAGAGTCTCTATGTTGAAGTTGGCGCGAGAGCAGATCTTGCTGGGGCAGTCGGTGGCAACCAAGTCGGACGCCATTGCCCTGCTGGCAGGCAAACTGACCGAAGCCGGTCTGGTGGAAGCGGGCTATGTGGATGGGATGCTGGCCCGTGAAGCGCAGCATGCCACCTATCTTGGCAGCGGCATCGCCATTCCCCACGGCACCACCGATACCCGTCATCTGGTGAAGAGCACCGGCGTCATGGTGGCCCAGTTCCCCAATGGCATCGAGTGGGACGAGGGGCAGATCGCCTATGTCGCCATCGGCATCGCCGCCAAGTCAGACGAGCATCTGGGCATCTTGCGCCAGCTCACCCATGTGCTGGGTGACGAGCAGGCGGCAGCCCAGCTCAAAGAGGCCACCGATGCCGACACCATCATCAATATCCTGACCGGCGCCACTGCCGCCAAAGAGGTGCAATACCTGACCCTGGCCGACTTCCCGGCCGATGATCGCGACCAGCTGCTGCTGGGCGCCGCTGCCCGCGCCAAGTCCGCCGGTTGGGGCGATGCCGCCATGGTGAGCGCCCTGCTGGCAAGCGAACCTGCCTATCTGGGCGAGGGCATCTGGCTGGCCCGGGCGCAAGCGGCTCAGACCGGGTGGGTGCTGGCCACCCCGAGTAGCGCCCTCACGGCAGAGGAGCTGCCGGTCAGCGCCATGCTGCTGCTGTGCGCCGCAGATAGCGGCCATCTGCCGCAGCTGGAGAATCTGGCCAAACTGGCGGCTGCCGGTCAGCTGGCGACGCTGGCGGGCGGCGAGGGACTGGCCATGCTGCAAGCGGGCCCCGCGAGCGGTCTTTCCGAAACCTTCACCATCATCAACCCTCACGGGTTGCATGCCCGTCCCGGCGCCATGCTGGTCAAGGTGGCCAAAGAGTTTGCATCCGACATCCGGGTGGCCAATCTGGATGGCAGCGGCGAAGCGGTTTCCGCCAAGAGCCTGATGAAGGTGATCGGCCTTGGGGTCAAGTGCGGTCACCGTCTGGCATTTCGCGCCGAAGGGGCAGATGCCGAAGCGGCCCTCAAGGGGATCGGTGAGGCCATTGCCGCTGGTCTCGGCGAGGGGGCGCATTGATGAAGATTGTCACCATTACCCTTAACCCTGCCCTTGATCTCACTACTCGCCTTGAGGCAATGAGCCTGGGCGAGGTCAATCTGGTGAGTGAGGCCAACCTGCGTGCGGCGGGCAAAGGGATCAACGTCGCCATGGTGCTCAAGGACTTGGGTCGTGAGGTGGGTGTCACCGGCTGGCTGGGCGCTGACAATGAGCAGAGCTTTGTCTCCCTGTTTGCAGAGCGGGCGCTGGATGATCACTTTGTGCGCGTCGCGGGCAGCACCCGCATCAACGTCAAGATCTCCGAGCAATCCGGTCGGGTCACCGATCTCAACCTGCCGGGGCTCACCATCCAGCAAGGGGAGGTGAGCGCGCTGGAGCAGGCCATCGACGAGTTGGCTCCGCATGCTGAGTGGTTCGTGCTGGCGGGCAGCCAGCCCAAAGGGGTGGCTCCCGATTACTGCGCCCATCTGATCCGCCTGCTCAAGGCCAAGGGCAAGCAGGTGATCTTCGATTGTAGCGGTGCGGCCTTAAGTGAAGGGATCAAGGCGGCGCCGACCCTGGTCAAACCCAATCTGGAGGAGCTGAGCCAGTGGGCGGGCCGCCCCATCAAGACCCTGAGCGAGCAGGCCGAGTGTGCCCGCGCGCTGCAGGCCAGCGGGATTCCCAACGTAGTGATCTCCAACGGCGCCGATGGCCTCATCTGGTTTGCCCCGGATGCCGTCTGGCAGGCCATTCCGCCGCGGATGCAGGTGGTCAGCACCGTGGGTGCTGGCGATTCCCTGGTGGCCGGTCTCGCCCATGGTCTGAGCCTTGGCTGGGCGCCGGAGCAGACCCTGCGGCTGGCCACCGCCGTCTCGGCACTGGCGGTCAGTCAGGTCGCGGTCGGCTTTGACGATATCAATGTGCTCAACCCCTTGCTCGAACAGGTGCGCGTAGAGCGTCTGGATGCGCTGGCACCGGTTCAATGCCATACCCCCTCAATGGAAAACTCAGGAGATGCCCAATGAAAGCAATCTTGGTTACGGCTTGCCCGGCGGGCATTGCCACCAGCTTTCTCGCTGCAAAACGGATAGAACAGCAGGCCAAACTGGCTGGCTGGGAGCTCACCCTCGACGTCGGCTCCAGCGTGCAACCGCGCCAGACCCCCTCAAAAGAGCAGATTGCTGCGGCCGATCTGGTACTGGTTGTCGCCAGTGCCCCGGTGGATCTCGCTGCCTATGATGGCAAACGGGTCTATCAGGGCAGCATGGATCTCGCCCTGCAGGATCCGGCCGCCTTGCTGGAAGCCGCCGCCAGTGGCTCCAGTGTCTATCGCCATCAAGCCGCCTCCGCCGTTGCGAATGCTGCCGCCAAACCGGCCGCCGCTGGCAAGCGCATCGTGGCGGTGACAGCCTGCCCGACCGGGGTGGCCCACACCTTTATGTCGGCAGAAGCGCTGGAGACCATGGCCAAACAGTTGGGTTATCAGATCCGCGTTGAGACCCAAGGCTCGGTCGGTGCCCAGAACGCCCTGACCGCCGAGGAGATTGCGGCTGCCGATCTGGTGTTCCTCGCCACCGATATCGAGGTGGACATGGCCCGCTTTGACGGTAAGCCGGTCTATCGCACCAGCACGGGCGCTGCGCTGAAGAAAACCCGTGCCGAGCTGGACAAGGCGTGGATCGAGGCGAAAACCTATCGACACAGCGGTGCCAGCCAGCCCAAGAAAGAGGAAAAAGCTGGCCCCTACAAGCACCTGTTGACCGGCGTCTCCTTCATGCTGCCCATGGTGGTGGCGGGTGGCCTTATCATCGCGCTTTCGTTCGTGTTCGGTATCGAGGCGTTCAAGGTGGAAGGCACTTTGGCCGCCGCTCTGATGAAGATCGGTGGTGGCTCCGCCTTTGCCCTGATGATCCCGGTGCTGGCCGGTTACATTGCCTACTCCATCGCTGACCGCCCGGGTCTCGCCCCCGGCATGATAGGCGGCATGCTGGCAAGCTCGCTGGGAGCCGGTTTCCTTGGCGGTATCGTGGCCGGTTTCCTGGCCGGTTACAGCGCCAAATACCTGAGCGACAAGGTGCGCCTGCCGACTACCCTGGAAGCGCTCAAGCCCATCCTGATCATTCCGTTGGTGGCCAGCCTCTTTACCGGTCTGGTGATGATCTACGTAGTCGGTGGCCCAGTGGCTGGCATCATGAATGCCATGACCGAGTTCCTCAACAACATGGGCTCTGCCAACGCCGTGCTGCTGGGTGTCATCATCGGCGCCATGATGTGCTTCGATATGGGCGGCCCGGTCAACAAGGCGGCCTACGCCTTCGGTGTCGGCCTGCTGGCCTCCAAAACCTACGCCCCGATGGCTGCGGTGATGGCCGCCGGTATGGTGCCGGCACTGGGGATGGGGATTGCCACCTTCCTGGCCCGTACCAAGTTCATCAAGGCGGAGCAGGAAGCGGGCAAAGCCTCCTTCGTACTGGGTCTGTGCTTTATCTCCGAGGGGGCCATTCCGTTTGCCGCCAAGGATCCGATGCGCGTTATCCCGGCCTGCATGGTCGGCGGCGCCCTGACCGGTGCGCTCTCCATGCTGTTTGGCTGCGAACTGATGGCACCCCACGGTGGCCTGTTCGTGCTGTTCATCCCGCACGCCATCAGCAACGTCATGATGTATATCGTGGCGATTGCGGCAGGCTCGCTGCTGACCGGTGTCTCCTACGCCATGCTCAAACGCGGCGAAGAGCAGGCCAAGCTGGCCACGGCATAAGCTTTGCCACCCGACAACACGTCATAACCAAGAGCGGCCTACGGGCCGCTTTTTTATTGCCGGATACAGGGAAAAATGCAGGCGTTGTTTTGCTTGTGGTTAATGGATTAACCCTCTAGCGTGAGGTGCCTGGGGCGCACCTGCGCCCGCCGATAACCCGATACCCAGGAGTAGATGATGACACCCATGATCCCCCCCATTCTCAATTTTGCGACCGGCAACCTCGGTGGCGCCGAACTGGTTGAGAAGAGCACCACCCTGGCCGACTTGCAGGGGCTTTTTGCCGACCCGCACGCCGAGGCCGTGCTCTCGCCCGATACTCAGCTCTATCGGGTTGCCATGCTGCCCGGCAATGGTGGCGAGGGGGATCTCAACATGGGGGTGACCTATCTGGAGGCTGGCCGGGTCGGGCAGGAGTTTTTCATGACCCGCGGTCATATCCATGCTCGCGCCGAACAGGCGGAGTACTACTTCGGGTTGTGCGGAAGGGGACTATTGCTGTTGCAGGATATGGCCGGTGTTTGCCTGTTGGAGCAGGTCTTTCCCGGCAGTGTTCACCATATTCCGGGCCACGTGGCCCATCGACTCGTCAACACCGGTGAAACGCTGCTCTCGGCGCTGGCGGTCTGGCCTGCCATTGCAGGTCACGACTACAACGCGATGGGGGAGTGCGGCTTTGCTGTTCGGGTGCTGGCCGGAGAAGATGGCATGCCCCACCTTGTGACCAGCGATCAGCAAGGGATGTAAATCGGAGCTGGCGGCGGCCCGTTAGCGGCTGCCGCAAGATTGGCGTACCACCAGGGTAGGGGGCAGAATGATGCTCTTGGCCGGCTCGTCGTTGCCGGCAATCCGCTCGAGCAGCAGTTCACCCGCCTTGCGGCCAATCTCCCGCGCCGCCACCGAGACGGTGGTGAGCGCCGGTTCGACCAGCGCTGTCTCCGGCAGATCGTCAAAGCCCACCAGTGCAAAGTTCTGGCCGATGAGCCGCCCCTGCTTGCGCAGCGCCAGCATAGCGCCGAGCGCCACCACATCCTGATAGCAGACCGCTGCCGTCACCTCGGGGTGCTGCTCCAGTAGCGCCGTCGTGGCGCGGGTGCCCTCTACCCGGCTGGCGCCGCAGCTGATGATCCACTCCGGTTTGGCAGTGATACCGTGTTCGAGCAGCTTGCTCATATAACCACCGAGGCGTTGGGATCGGCTGATGGAGGTGGGGGCGCCCCCAACAAAGGCGATATGACGGTGGCCGAGTTTTAGCAGGTGCTCGGTCGCGAGCTGACAGCCCAGAAAGTTGTCGGTGCCGACAAAGTCTATCGCTACATCCGGCACCGGTCGCACCACCAGAATGGTGGGCATATGGCGACGTTGCAGGCTCTCGAAAAAGCTGTGGGGCGTAGGCTGGGCTGCGCAGATCACCATGCCGGCGGCGCTGTTGCGTTGCAGCGAATCCATAAACTGCTGCTGCCTTGTCGCCGACTCCTCGCTGTTGGCGAGAAACAGCATCAGGTCGTGGTGTTCCATCTCCCGGCTCAGGCCCGCTGTCATCTCTGCATAGAAGGGGTTGGTAATGTCGTGCAGCAACAGGCCAACCTGATTGCTGCTCTTGTTGCGCAGGTTGGCGGCAGTCTGGTTGTAAACATAGCCGAGCTCGTCGATGGCCTTGAGTACCCGCTGGCGAGTGTGGTCGGAAATGCGTCCCTTGTTGCGCAAGGTCATGGAGACGGTGGCGGTGGAAACGCCCAGATGGCGGGCAATATCTGCAACAGTCACATTGCTCATGGTGTGGGTCCAGTCATGGTCGTGTCATCAAGATATATCGATTAACCTATATTTCGGATGAGAGAAGGTTGCAAGTGAGTGGTTGATCACAAATATCACCGCCAATGCCGATGATATATCCCAATGTTTGAGGTTAATCGTGTTTATCAGGTTGTGGTTAACGGGTTAATCGATTTATCTCTGTCATAGGTGTCAACGAGAGAGCAAGCCAATGATTCATTCGAGTTACGTTTCCAACTACGACAAATATCCAGAAGTGACCGTTGTTGGATATGAGCGGGCCGCCTGTGCGGGATGGGATGAGATTGCTCATCAGCTGCAAGCCAAAGTGAACGGGCAAGACAGGGCGAAAGTGGTACTGGTGATCGACTGCTATCACGGTGTGGATCAGACCGAGCTACGCACCCAGCTGCTGACCAGATTCGGGCCTCACACGCTCATTGATGTGGAACAGGCGCGCCTGCCCGAACCCAAAGTGCTGGCGATGCTGGATCGCTTCATCACCGATGACAGGGTCTTTGGCGTGCTGGCACCCCACAAGATGGTTGAGTTTTTTGACCCGGTCGCCTTGGCGCGCCTGCAACAGCAGGTCGCAGAGATAGCCGAAGGTCTGGTGGTGGTGATGGGCTGCGGCGCCTCGCTGGTGGCGAAAGGGAATGTGCGAGTCTATACCGATCTTGCCCGCTGGGAGATCCAGCAGCGTCTGCGCCGTAAAGAGATTGGCAACTGGGGCGCTGATAACACCGAAGAGGACATATTGCGCCGCTACAAGCGCGCCTTCTTCATCGAGTGGCGGGTGTTTGATCGCCATAAATTGGCCCAGCTGCCCACCATCGATTTCCTGCTCGACACCAACACCAGGGACAAGCCGACTATGGTAACGGGGGCGGCACTGCAACAAGGGTTGCATCAGGCGGCGCGCCAGCCGTTCCGGGTTGTTCCCTTCTTCGACCCTGGGGTCTGGGGCGGGCAGTGGATGAAGCAGGTGTGTGATCTGGACCCAGCCCAACCCAACTACGCCTGGTGCTTTGACTGTGTGCCCGAGGAGAACAGCCTCTACCTGCGCTTTGGCGAGGTGAGGGTGGAGATCCCGTCGCAAAACCTGGTGCTGTGCCAGCCAAAAGCCCTGCTTGGGGAGCGAGTACACGCCCGCTTTGGCGCCGAGTTCCCGATCCGGTTCGATTTTCTCGATACGGTTGGGGGGCAGCCGCTCAGTTTGCAGGTGCATCCGCTGATCGAATACATCCAGCAGGAGTTCGGCATGCACTACACCCAGGACGAGAGCTACTACCTGCTCGATGCCAAGCCGGACTCCTGCGTCTACCTCGGCACCCGCAACGGTATCGACTCGCAGGCAATGCTGGCGGACCTAGCTGCCGCCCAGCGCGGTGAGAAGCCCTTCGACGACGAGCGCTTCATCAACCGCTTCCCGGCCCGCAAGCACGACCACTTCCTGATCCCGGCTGGAACCGTCCACTGCTCGGGAGAGGGAGCCATGGTACTTGAGATCAGCGCCACCCCCTACATTTTTACCTTCAAACTGTGGGACTGGGGCCGGGTCGGGCTCGACGGCATTCCGCGCCCCATCCATCTGGAGCATGGCAGCAAGGTGATCCAGTGGGATCGGGATACCGACTGGACCGAGCGAAATCTGGTCAATTGCATTGAGCCCATCGCCGAAGGACTGGGCTGGTGCGAGGAGCGTACCGGACTGCATGAGCGGGAATTTATCGAGACCCGTCGCCACTGGTTCAGCGTGCCGGTCGAGCACGACACCGGCGGCACGGTGCAGGTACTCAATCTGATTGAGGGTCGGGAGGCAACGGTAGATAGCCCGGACAACGCCTTTGCCCCCTTCGTGGTGCACTACGCCGAGACCTTCATCGTACCGGCGTCGGTAGGGCGCTATCGTATCCGCCCGAGTGGCGAGAGTGAAGGGCAGACCATTGCCACCATCAAAGCCTTTGTGAGGGGGTAACCGGAGATGCTGAGGATCCTTATCGCAACCCATGGTTCACTGGCGCCGGCCCTGCTGGCCAGCGCCAATATGGTCTACGGCGAGTTGCCCGCCGTAGCCACAGTTTCTCTGACCGAAGAGGGAGGAATAGAGGCGTTTCGCGCCGAGTTTGAACAGACCCTGCGCCGTCATGGCGCGGGGGCTGACGGGGTGTTGGTGCTGTGCGACATGGAGTGCGGCACCCCCTACAACGTGGCATGCCGCTTTGCATTTGATCCCGCATGGCCGCAGCCGGTAGCCGTGGTGACCGGGGTTAATTTTCCCATGCTGCTGATGAGTGCCGACTGGTTGGCGGCAACGGATGTGCACGAGGCTGCCCGCCAGTTGCTGGCCCAGGCACTGGAATCCATGGTGATCGCGGCCCCGGCGGCACACCAGCAAGATGACCACTTCTAGGAGAGCGAGATGGCGATTTCATTTGTACGCATTGATGATCGGGTGATCCACGGTCAGTTGGTGACCCGCTGGGCCAGAGAGCTTCCTTGTGACGGTATCGTCGCGATCGATGATGAGGTGGCGGCCGATCCGCTGCTCTCTCAGGTGATGATCGGGGCTGTGTCGGACACCAAGGTGTGGCTGTTTGATGTGGCTACCGCCATTACCAAGTTGCCCAAGGTGATCGCCAGTGACAAACGCTACTTCGTGATTGGCAAGTCGCCGGTCACTCTGCAGCGCCTGTGCGCCGCCGGGATCTCCCTGGATAATCTCAACGGCAAGATCAACGTCGGGCCCATGAGTGCCCGCGAGCAGACTACCACCATAGGCCCCAACCAGTCGGTGACGGCGCAGGAGATAGCCGCTTTTGATTACTTGGCCAACCTTGGCCACGAGATCGACTTTCGGCTGGTACCGGATGCCAGTCACTACAGCTGGGCAGATGCCCAGAAAATGCTGAAATAGGGAGCAGAGATCATGTTTCTGGAAGCAACTCTCATCGGGATACTCTGCTATCTCGGTGCCCTCAGCAGCCCCTGGCTGCTGGGCTTGACCGGTGGCTGGTACACCATTACCCGCCCGTTGGTATCGGGCATGCTGGTCGGTGCCATTCTGGGGGATATTCAGACCGGTATCCTGATCGGGGTGGCGGTGCAGGCAGTCTATATCGCCATGGTGACGCCGGGCGGTTCCATGCCGGCGGATCTCAACTTCGTCGCCTTTCCGGCCATTGCGCTGGGCATCATGTCGGGCAAGGAGCCGTCGGTTGCCGTGGCGATTGCCGCCACCATCGGCATCGCCGGGACCATCCTCTTCAACTTCATGATGGTGTTCAACTCCTACTGGAACCACAGGGCCGATGTGGCGCTGGAGCAGGGCGATGAACAGGGGGTTTACCTCAACAGCGCCATCTTCCCGCAGGCCAGCAACTTTGTGCTGCGTTTCGTGCCGACTTTCATTGCCGTCTACTTCGGCAACCAGTACATCGAAGGGTTCATGAACAGCCTGCCGGAGCTGGTGATCCGTACCATGACGGTGGTGGGCGGCATTCTGCCTGCAGTCGGCATTGCCATCTTGCTCAAGCAGATCATCAAACAGAACAGCATGCTGATCTACTTCCTGGTGGGTTTTGTCGGCATCGTTTTTCTCAAGCTCAACATGGTGGGGCTGGTGATGATTGGGGCCCTGCTGGCGCTCATTCACTATAACTACAAGCCGGAACCACGCCCTGCAGTCGCTGCCCGTGCTGCCACCCAAACCGATGATGAGGATGAATTCTGATGAACACAGAGCTGCAATCAGGGGAACTGGCGGCCAAGCAGCCGGTTGCTCTTACCTCACGGGATCTGCGTGCCTGCTGGCGTTCGTGGATGATGTACAACCTCTCCTCAATGAGCTTCGAGCGACTCGAATCGTTCGGATTTTGCCTCGGCATGATGCCGGCGCTCAAGAAGCTCTATCCCGGCAAGGCTGAACGGATGGAGGCGATGAAACGCCATGCCTCCTTCTACAACACCGAGCCCCAGATCGGCGCCATTATCAATGGGTTGGCAGTCGGGCTTGAAGAGAAGCGGGCCAATGGCGAGAAGATCGACGGTGAGACCATCAATACCCTTAAGGTCGGCCTGATGGGCCCCATCGCTGGCATCGGTGATTCCATGATCCCCGGTATGCTGGTGCCCATTCTGCTCAGTATCGGGATGGCGCTGGCGGCAGGGGGGAGTGTGCTGGGGCCGCTGTTTTACATCATCAGCTTCAACGCCATCGCCATTACTGGCTCCTACATGTTGTTTATGAAGGGCTACAAGCTGGGCACTGGTTCGGTGGAGTCTTTGGTCAGTTCCGAGTCGGCCAAGCTGCGCGAGGCGCTCTCCCTGCTCGGGGTCTTTGTGATGGGCGGGGTGGCGGCCAGTTATGTCAACCTCTCAACCGGACTCGATTTTGTCACCTCGGATGGGGTCAATATCCAGGTTCAGAGCATGCTGGATGGCATCTTCCCCAAACTGATGCCGCTGGTGGTGGTGCTGGGTACCTGGTATCTGATGGCCAAGCGCAACGTCTCGCCGGTCAAAGCGATGCTCGGGCTGTTGGTGCTGGCCTTTGTCGGGGTCGCCATCGGTCTGTTCTGATGGGGTCAAAGCAATATGGTCAACAATGGGAGAGCCTGGCTCTCCCTTTTTATCGCCGTTGCGAGAGGTAATTTATGCATATCGAGGTGACTGAGGCCGCACAGCGTTGCCATCGCTGGCTGGTCTCCGAGGCGCTGCCCCTTTGGGGCGCGCAGGGGGTTGACCCCGAGCGTGGGCTTTTTGCCGAGGGATTGGATAGTGCTGGGCAGCCTTTGTGGCAGCCGACCCGTTTTCGGGTACAGAGCCGCCAGATCTATGTGTTCAGCCACGCCACCCTGCTGGGGTGGTACGACGGGCGCACCCTTGCCGAGCGTTCTGCATTGGTTGGTATGTGTCATTTTGACGATGGGGCGGGGCATAGCGTTTTCTCCATTAATCGGGATGGTTCGATTGCTGACGCATCAGTCTGCAGCTATGAATACGCGTTTGCCCTGCTGGCTGAGTGCTGGCTCTATCGTCTGAGTGGCGATCCACGCTGGCAACAACAGGCCGAGTTGCGCTATCAGGCCATTGAGCAACTCTTTTTGGACCCGCTGCACGGCGGATTTCACTCCAGTTGGCCATCTGGCCCACTGCGCAGCCAAAATCCCCATATGCATCTGTTCGAGGCGCTGCTGGTGGCGGCAGACAGCTTTGATGATGTGATATGGCAGCAGCGGGCAACCGCGCTGTATCGGCTGTTTCGTCAGCGTTTTCTGGAGCGCGGTTTATTGCGCGAGTTTTTCGACGACGCGCTGCTGGTGCGTCATGCCGATTCCCGTCTTATCGACCCGGGTCATCACTACGAGTGGTGCTGGCTGCTGGCACGCTACCGGACTCTTGCTAGCAGCTGGGAAATCCAGCCAACCAGCACCGAGATTGACGAGGCAATCGGGATATTGACCCGTTTTGCCATCCGCCACGGGCACGGGCAAACCGGGCTGGTGATCGATGAGCTGACCGATGATGGGCAACCCTATCGCGATACCAGCCGGCTCTGGTGCCAGACCGAACATTTGAAAGCACTCCTGGCGACCTATGAGCAACAGGGGGATGAGGCTACCGCCTGCCAGATCAGCAAGGTAGTTGCGCGGATCTTCCACTACTACCTGTTGCCCGCACAGCCCGGACAATGGATTGATCAAGTAGATAGCGAGGGAAAGCCGCTGACCTCTCATGCGCCAGCCAGCACGTTTTATCATCTGTTTGTGGCGTTTAGTGAACTGGCCCGGATCGCGGGGGTGGGTATCGGGGAGTAGGGCGGTCTATGGGAGACGCTTAAAAATCCCAGCCGGGTTGTGCTTGCGGTTCATTGAGCGCGCCTTCCTGTGCCCTGCGCCGCGCAGCCTCGACCCGGCGTTTGCGATCCCGGCACAGGCGCATCACCTCTTGTTGCTGGGCAGGGGTCATGGTGAGCCAGTTGAAACGCTCTTCGCGATTGCGCAGGCACCCCTTGCAGTAGCCCTTGTTGTTCACTTCGCAGACCCCGATGCAGGGGCTCTGCAGCGGGAATATTTCGAGCTGTTCCATCCATCACCTCGCACATCCTGTCACCTTGTTATAACCCAGCGGATCCCCTTTGGAGAAATCCTGCTTCAAGTGATTGATGTCGTTTGCTTTCCCCCTGCAAATTTGGCATCTTCCCCGCCGAGCATGGCTCTTGGCGTTATATGAGGACATATGAACAAACACGCGTACTGGCTGACCGCCGCAGTGCTGGGACTGGCCGGTTGTGCGGGCAACTCTGACAAAGCAGAAGTGCCCAAAAAACAGACCGACAACAGATGTTTTTTTAACTGCGAGGTGCCGGAAAATCTGGGCAAGCAGTATCTGGACGGAACCCTGCCAGAGGATCTGGTGAGGGTGGAGCGGGTCAATAGCCGTGCGCGTGCCGACTACAGCAAGTTTGGCCCGCAAAGCAGACTGGTATTGGAGCGCTCCGGCAAGATGACCCGCCGTTATGGCGAACTCTATCACCAGCTCTCCCGCTGGGTGGCGGGCGGCGGCAATCCTGCCGACATCACCCGTTACGGTATCAGCCTGGCTCAGCTGGGCGGCGCCGATCGCATGGGTAACGTGCTCTTTACCGGTTACTACTCGCCGGTGCTGGAAGTGCGCCACCGCCCGGATGCCAAGTACAAATACCCCATCTATGCCATGCCCAAATGTGGCGGTCGCTGTCCGACCCGGGCCGAGATCCATCAGGGAGCACTGGCCAACCGCGGGCTGGAGCTGGGTTACAGCAAATCCCTTATCGACAACTTCCTGATGGATGTGCAGGGCTCCGGCTTTGTCCATTACGGAGATGACGATCGGCTGCAATATCTGGGCTACAGCGGCAAGAACGGCCATGGTTACGTGAGTATCGGTCGGGTACTGATCGACCGCGGTGAAGTGCCCAAAGAGCAGATGTCGATGAAGGCCATCAAGGAGTGGGCCAACCGACAGCCGGAGGAGACCGTCAAGGAGCTGGTGGAGCAGAACCCCTCCTATGTCTTCTTCGAGCGTCGACCCACCAATGATGTGATCGGCGCCGCCGGTATCCCGCTGCTGCCGCTGGCGGCCGTCGCTGCCGACAAGACCCTGCTACCGATGGGGACCCCGCTCCTCGCCGAAGTCCCCTTGCTCGACAAAGAGGGCAACTGGACCGGCAAGCACCAGCTGCGGCTGTTGATTGCGCTGGATGTTGGCGGCGCGGTGAAGAAGGGCCACCTCGACCTCTACCACGGCATGGGCGAGAAGGCCGGTGTCGCTGCGGGTCACTACAAGCACTTCGGCCGGGTCTGGAAGCTGGGCCTGCACCACGGGCCGACTGCCGCCCCCTGGTTGTAATCCTCTGAGGATTTGGGCGTCTGTAATCGGGCGCCCGGGCAATGTGAAGACAAAAAAAGCCGCCGGATTGCTCCGGCGGCTTTCTATTTTGTGAGAGTGGCAGCTGGTGGCTGCGTCAGCTCTTCTGGATATCCAGCCGGATAGCGCCGACCGGTTTGCAGCAGCAGGGGAGGCACTCCCCTTGGGCGACAAATGCCAGCGGCACATTGGGGTAGTGCACCTTGCCAGCCATCAGCGGAGTGCGGCAGGCGCCGCAATAGCCACTGCGACACTGGAACTCCACATGATGACCGTGGCGCTCCAGGGTCTCCAACACGCTTTCGCCGGGATGGGCGTGCAGCACGGCACCATCCCGGGTATGTACCCGTGGTGCCACGTCCGCATGCTGTTCAGCAGGCGCGTGCGGGGCAGGGGTCAGCGTGTTGGTTGCGTCACTCACAGCTCGAAATCACCCAGGTCGTCGGCATTGACTTCGCTGTCGATCTGGCCGACCAGATAGGAGCTGACCTCTACCTCTTGCGGGGCGACCTGTACGTTGTCGGATGACAGCCAGGTGTTGATCCAGGGGATCGGATTCTGCTTGGTGCCGGCAAAGGCTGGCTGCAGGCCGACCGCACTCATGCGCAGGTTGGTGATGTACTCCACGTACTGGCAGAGGATGTCCTTGTTCAGGCCGATCATGGAGCCGTCCTGGAACAGGTACTCGGCCCACTCTTTCTCCTGAATGGCCGCTTCCTTGAAGATCTCGAAGCAGGCCTGTTCGCATTCGGCAGCGATCTCGGCCATCTCCGGGTCATCCTGGCCGGTGCGCATCAGGTTCAGCATGTGTTGGGTGCCGGTGAGGTGCAGCGCTTCGTCGCGGGCGATCATCTTGATGATCTTGGCGTTGCCTTCCATCAGTTCACGCTCGGCGAAGGCAAAGGAGCAGGCGAAGCTGACGTAGAAGCGAATTGCCTCCAGCGCGTTGACGCTCATCAGGCACAGATAGAGCTTCTTCTTGAGCTCGCGCAAGGTGATGGTCACTTCGCGGCCCGCGACGGTGTGGGTCCCTTCACCGTGCAGGTTGTAGAGGGCGGTCGCTTCGATCAGGTCGTCGTAGAAGTGGCTGATGGAGCCAGCGCGCTTCAAGATCTGCTCATTGGTCACGATGTCGTCGAACACCTGGGCAGGGGTGTTGACGATATTGCGGATGATGTGGGTGTAGGAGCGAGAGTGGATGGTCTCGGAGAAGGCCCAGGTCTCAATCCAGGTTTCCAGCTCCGGAATGGAGACCAGCGGCAGCAGGGCCACGTTGGGGCTGCGACCCTGAATGGAGTCCAGCAGAGTCTGATACTTCAGGTTGGAGATGAAGATGTGCTGCTCGTGGGGCGGCAGGGCCTGATAGTCGATGCGATCACGGGAGACATCCACCTCTTCCGGGCGCCAGAAGAAAGAGAGCTGCTTCTCGATCAGCCGCTCGAACACTTCGTGCTTTTGTTGATCATAACGGGCTACGTTGACCGATTGGCCAAAAAACATCGGCTCTTTGAGCTGGTCGTTTTGGGTTTGGCAGAAAGTTGAATAGGCCATGGTTACCAGAATATGTGAATAGAGAAAACAGGAGAGCGGGAGCTTCATGCTCCCGCCCGGTTATCAGTTATTGTCGTGACTTAGATTTTGCAAGCCCCGCCTGCACAACCGTCATCTTGCAGATCGGTCTGGGCATCGTCTGCACCATCACGGGTGTTGTGATAGTACAGGGTCTTGAGGCCGTATTTGTAGGCGGTTAGCAAGTCCTTGAGCAGCTGTTTCATCGGGACCTTGTTGCCTTCGAAACGGGCAGGGTCGTAGTTGGTGTTGGCGGAGATCGCCTGATCCACAAACTTCTGCATGATACCGACCAGCTGCAGGTAGCCGTCAACGCTCGGTTGCTTCCAGAGCAATTCGTATTGATCTTTCAGGCGATCATACTCGGGCACCACCTGTTTGAGAATGCCGTCTTTGGAGGCTTTGACCGACACCAGACCGCGTGGCGGCTCGATGCCGTTGGTGGCGTTGGAGATCTGGCTGGAGGTTTCGCTCGGCATAAGGGCGGTCAGGGTTGAGTTGCGCAAGCCCACGGACTTGATCTCTTCACGCAGACTTTCCCAATCCAGATGCAGCGGTTCGTTGCACAGCGCATCCAGATCCTTCTTGTAGGTGTCGATGGGCAGGATACCTTGCGCGTAGGTGGTCTCGCCAAACAGCGGGCAGGGGCCGAACTCGCGGGCCAGCTGCACGGAGGCTTTCAGCAGGTAGTACTGAATGGCCTCGAAGGTACGGTGAGTCAGCGCCAAACCAGAGCCGTCGGAGTAACGGGCACCGTTTTTGGCCAGGTAGTAGGCGTAGTTGATGACGCCGATCCCCAGGGTGCGACGACCCATGCTGCCCTTCTTGGCGGCGGCAATCGGGTAGTCCTGATAGTCGAGCAGGGCGTCGAGGGCACGCACGGCCAGATCGGCCATCTCTTCCAGATCTTCCAGCTTCTCGATGGCACCGAGGTTGAAGGCGGAGAGGGTGCACAGGGCGATTTCGCCACTCTCGTCGTCGATGTTGTTGAGCGGCTTGGTCGGCAGCGCAATCTCGAGGCAGAGGTTGGACTGGCGTACCGGCGCCACGCTCGGGTCGAACGGGCTGTGGGTGTTGCAGTGATCGACGTTCTGGATGTAGATGCGACCGGTACCGGCACGCTCCTGCATCATCAGGGAGAAGAGGTCTACCGCTTTCAGGGTCTTCTTGCGAATGGCCGGATCCTGCTCGTATTTGACGTAGAGCTCTTCAAACTTGTCCTGATCGGCAAAGAAGGCATCGTACAGACCCGGCGCATCGGACGGGGAGAACAGGGTGATGTCACCGCCCTTGATGAGGCGCTGGTACATCAGCTTGTTGATCTGCACGCCGTAGTCCATGTGACGTACACGGTTCTCTTCCACGCCGCGGTTGTTCTTCAGTACCAGCAGGCTTTCTACTTCGGTGTGCCACAGCGGGTAGAACAGGGTGGCCGCACCGCCGCGCACGCCGCCCTGGGAGCAGCACTTCACGGCAGTCTGGAAGTATTTGTAGAAGGGGATGCAACCGGTGTGGAACGCTTCGCCGCCACGGATGGGACTGCCCAGACCGCGGATGCGCCCCGCGTTGATGCCGATACCGGCACGCTGGGAGACGTAACGCACGATGGAGCTGGCGGTGGCGTTGATGGAGTCCAGGCTGTCGTCACACTCGATCAGTACGCAGGAGCTGAACTGACGGGTCGGGGTGCGCACGCCGCTCATGATCGGGGTCGGCAGGGAGACCTTGAAGGTCGAGACCGCATCATAGAAGCGCTTGATGTAGTCCAGACGGGTATCTTTCGGGTACTTGGAGAAGAGGCAGGCCGCTACCAGGATGTAGAGGAACTGCGGGCTCTCGTAGATCTCGCCGGTGACGCGGTTTTGTACCAGATACTTGCCTTCCAGCTGTTTGACCGCCGCGTAGGAGAAATCCATGTCGCGCCAGTGATCCATGTGCGCGTTCAGCTCTTCGAATTCAGCCTGGGTGTAGTCTTCCAGCAGGTGTTTGTCGTACTTGCCCATGTCGACCAGACGAGCCACGTGCTGGTAGAGGTGGGGCGGTTCGAACTGGCCGTAGGCCTTCTTGCGCAGGTGGAAGATGGCCAGACGGGCTGCCATGTACTGGTAGTCAGGGGTCTGCTCGGAGATGAGGTCAGCCGTTGCCTTGATGATGGTTTCGTGAATGTCGGCGGTACGGATACCGTCATAGAACTGGATGTGGGACTTGAGCTCTACCTGGGAGACCGACACGTTGTCGAGCCCTTCGGCGGCCCAGTCCAGCACGCGGTGAATTTTATCCAGATCGATGGGTTCTTTGTGTCCGTTACGCTTCGTCACAAACAAGTTCATTGGCTGATGACCTTCAGTTGATTCCCGAAAAACCATCGCACAATGACGCCACCTTGGCCCCGGCGATATGCGGGAGTTGGGTAGAGATTGTGCGATGAGTCACAAGATGTAGTGTTATTTTAAGTTCGAGCTACAAGATAGTGAGGTCAGCCCGCCATTGCAATGTGTGGATAAGTGACGAGCTGTGGATAAATTGTGAGTCTTGCCCCATCAGTTAGTGACCGCTCACAGTGAGCGGGTTTTCATTCGTCCGCTCCGCTAAATGCAAGTCTCCCGATCGAAGATGGAAAATTTAAATAACTTTTTTTGCTTGCGAAACGGGGGGCTTTTTACTAGCAAACGGCGGCTGATTATCCCTTATGCAACAAGGGTCAAAAGCTGTCCAGTTGTCGCAGCCGCGGGCTCAGCGTGGCAAGGGCTTTGCATCAGATGACGAAGGTTTGTGGCCGCTTTGTGACGGCTGTGAGCTTGTCAAATGGGTATCCAATAGGCAGAAAGCTGCTTTTATTATCCATGAATAGACGAGTGATGGTGGCGCAGGACGCACGAGCGTAAAGGAAGAGATACAAGGGGCGGAGAGTCTCTTCGCCCCGTCATCGCATGTCAGCCGGTAAGGCTGCGCGTTACACCTTGACGGTCAACTCATAGCGCAGCCAGTGGTGCAGGGCCTGCACGGTATCAAAGTGCAGATCGGCGCCCCACTGGGCGGGATCTTCCTCATCATTGAGATAGCCCCAGCCAGCGACCGCGGTGCGCATGCCAGCATTGCGGCCCGCTTCGATGTCCCTCACATGATCCCCCACATAGAGGCAGTGAGCCGCCTCGACCCCCAGCTTCTCACAGGCAAAGAACATAGGGGCGGGGTCGGGCTTGCGTACCGGCAGGGTATCGGCACTGACCGTGACGCCGCAGCTGGCAAGCTCTGGCAGGGCCGCCAGCAGCGGCTCAGTGAGAAAGCCCGGCTTGTTGGTGACGATGCCCCAGGGCAGCTGCTTCTCGTCGAGCCACTCGATGAGATCCATCATCCCCTCATAGGGACGGGTACCGACGCAGAGATTGGCCGCGTAGTAGTCGAGCAGGGCATTGCGCAGGCGGGTGGCCCCCAGTTCTTCAAGCAGTTCGTCGCCAAGACCCGCTTTCAGCAGCCCGAGCGCTCCGTGGGAGGTGGTCTGACGAAT
Organism: Aeromonas sp. HMWF015; assembly: GCF_963878965.1. Taxonomy (NCBI): domain Bacteria; kingdom Pseudomonadati; phylum Pseudomonadota; class Gammaproteobacteria; order Aeromonadales; family Aeromonadaceae; genus Aeromonas; species Aeromonas sp. HMWF015. The sequence goes on from NZ_CAWNZT010000197.1 coordinate 76,880, forward strand.
AATGTCGTCAGAGAGCGGCGCAAAACCTTCGTTTATCAGCACGTGGTTGACGGCGGCACCCAGATCCGGGGCTGTGTCGAGCAGGGTGCCATCCAGATCGAACAGCACGCAACGAAGAGGCTGCAGGTGAGAGGCGCTCATCAACCGTGCTCCGGGCGGACAAACTCCACCATATAGTTGACGTCGACATTCTTGCCGAGCTTGAACTGGTTGGTGAGCGGGGCGTAGTGGACGCCGCTCATGTCCCGCACCAGCAGGCCAGCCGCTTCACCCATGCGACACAGTTCGGCCGGGGTGATGAATTTTTTGTGATCGTGGGTACCCTTGGGCACCATCTTCATCAGGTATTCGGCCCCGATGATCATCATCAGATAGGATTTGGGGTTGCGGTTGATGGTGGAGACGAACACCCGGCCGCCCGGGCGTACCAAGGTGGCGATGGCGCGCAGCACGGAGGCGGGGTCTGGCACATGCTCCAGCATCTCCATGCAGGTGACCACGTCATACTGGCCGGCGGCCTCCAAGGCATGGGCTTCGGCAGTGATCTGGCGATATTCGAGCTCAACACCCTGCTCAAGGGCGTGCAGGCGGGCGACGCCGAGGGGTTCCTTGCCCATGTCGATGCCGGTGACCTTGGCGCCACGGCGGGCCATGCTCTCGGAGAGAATGCCACCACCGCAGCCGATATCGAGAATACGCTTGCCAAACAGACCGCCACTTTTGTCGGTGATCCAGTCAAGGCGTACCGGATTGATTTGATGCAGGGGTTTGAATTCACCTTCCATGTCCCACCAGCGGGAGGCGATGGCTTCAAACTTGGCGATTTCTGTCAGATCGACATTGGCATCACTGTTCATTTTTCGAAGATCCTGTGGCAGGGCGCCCGCTTCTGAGTCATGGGCGCAATCTATTGTCCTGGCGGGCATTATAACGGACGGACTTTGTCACACCAGCCCGATCTGATACCCGATTTGTGGCTTAAGGTATTTGGCTCAGTGTGTTACCATGTCGCGCTGTTTAAGCCAAAGAACAACTAATTAGGGATAAGGCTTTCTATGAGCGATCTGGCCAGAGAGATCACGCCGGTCAACATCGAAGAAGAGCTCAAGAGTTCCTATCTTGATTACGCCATGAGCGTGATCGTAGGACGAGCTCTGCCGGATGTGCGTGATGGCTTGAAACCGGTTCACCGCCGCGTTCTGTTTGCTATGAACGAGTTGGGGAACGACTGGAACAAGCCCTATAAAAAATCGGCCCGTGTGGTCGGTGACGTAATCGGTAAATATCACCCGCACGGCGATAGCGCTGTGTATGACACCATTGTCCGGATGGCGCAGGATTTCTCCATGCGTTACATGCTGGTCGATGGTCAGGGCAACTTCGGTTCAGTCGACGGCGACAGCGCCGCGGCGATGCGTTATACCGAAGTGCGGATGGCCCGCATCTCCCACGAGCTGCTGGCTGATCTGGACAAAGAGACCGTGGACTGGGTGCCGAACTATGACGGCACCGAGATGATCCCGGCGGTCATGCCTACCAAGGTTCCCAACCTGCTGGTCAACGGCTCCTCCGGTATCGCGGTGGGCATGGCGACCAACATTCCGCCTCACAACCTCACCGAGATTGTCAATGGCTGCCTGGCGCTGATCGAAAACGGCGACCTCACCATTGACGAGCTGATGACCTACATCACCGGCCCGGATTTCCCCACTGGTGGCATTATCAACGGGCGTTCCGGCATCGTGCAGGCGTACCGTACCGGTCGTGGCTCCATCTATGTGCGGGCCAAGGCTGAAGTTGAAGTGGACGAGAAGACCAGTCGCGAGACCATCATCGTTCACGAGATCCCCTATCAGGTGAACAAGGCTCGACTGATCGAGAAGATCGCCGAGCTGGTCAAAGACAAAAAGATCGAGGGCATCAGTGCCCTGCGCGATGAGTCTGACAAAGATGGCATGCGCATCGTTATCGAGATCAAGCGCGGCGAGTCCGGCGAGATTGTGCTGAACAATCTCTACAAGCACACCCAGATGCAGACCACGTTCGGCATCAACATGGTGGCGCTCGATAACAACCAGCCCAAGGTGATGAACCTTAAAGAGATCCTGGATGCGTTCCTGCTGCACCGCCGTGAAGTGGTGACTCGCCGGACCGTGTTCGAACTGCGCAAGGCGCGGGATCGGGCGCACATTTTGGAAGGTCTGGCGGTTGCGCTGGCCAACATTGATCCCATCATCGAGCTGATCCGTCACAGCGCGACCCCGGCCGACGCGAAAGCGGGCCTGGTTGCCAAGGGCTGGGAACTCGGCAACGTGGCCGCCATGCTGGAAAAAGCGGGCGACGACGCGGCACGGCCCGAGTGGCTGGAGCCGGAGTTCGGTATCCGTGAAGGTCAATACTTCCTGACCGAACAGCAAGCCCAGGCAATCCTTGACCTGCGTCTGCACAAGCTGACCGGCCTCGAGCACGAGAAGATCCTGGAAGAGTACCAATCTCTGCTGGATCTGATCGCCGAGCTGCTGCACATCCTGGCGAGCCCGGCTCGTCTGATGGAAGTGATCCGCGATGAACTGCTGGCTGTGCGCGAGCAGTATGGCGACGAACGTCGCACCGAGATCAGCATGTCCAGTGCCGAGATCAACATCGAAGATCTGATCACCCCGGAAGACGTGGTGGTTACCCTGTCTCACCAGGGCTATGTGAAGTATCAGCCGCTCTCCGACTACGAGGCCCAGCGCCGCGGTGGTCGTGGCAAGTCGGCCACCCGGATCAAGGAAGAGGACTTTGTGGAGCGTCTGCTGGTGGCCAACACCCACGACACCATTCTGTGCTTCTCCACCCGTGGCAAGGTATACTGGCTCAAGGTTTACCAGCTGCCGGAAGCGTCCCGTGGCGCCCGTGGTCGTCCGATCATCAACCTGCTGCCGCTGGAAGAGGGTGAGCGCATCACCGCTATCCTGCCGGTGAAGGATTATGATGCCGAGAAGTATGTCTTCTTCGCCACCGCCAACGGTACCGTGAAGAAGACCAGCCTCTCCGACTTCAGCCGTCCGCTCTCCTCCGGTATTCGTGCCATCAACCTCAAAGAGGGTGATGAGCTGATCGGGGTGGATATCACCGATGGCAGCAACGAGATCATGCTCTTCTCCGACGCGGGCAAAGTCGTTCGCTTCGCGGAAGGCAGCGGTCGCGCCGATGCGGATGTCAGCGATGACGTTGAAACCGACGACGATGCCGGCAATGACGATGATGGCAGCGACAACGGCGAAGGCACCGAAAGCAAGGGTACCTTCAAGGGCGTGCGTCCCATGGGTCGTACCGCAGCCGGTGTGCGCGGCATCAAGCTGGGCGCCGGTGACAAGGTGGTTTCCCTCATCGTTCCGCGCGGCGAAGGTGCCATCCTCACCGCCACCGAGAACGGTTACGGCAAGCGGACTGCGTTGGCCGAATACCCGACCAAGAGCCGTGGTACCCAGGGCGTTATCTCCATCAAGGTTGATGAGCGCAATGGCAAGGTGATCGATGCGATCCAGGTCGAAGATACCGACCAGATCATGCTGATCACCAACGGCGGCACCCTGGTGCGTACCCGTGTTGCCGAGGTGAGCGTCATTGGCCGTAACACCGGCGGTGTCCGTCTGATCCGTACCGGTGAAGACGAGACCGTGGTTGGCCTGCAGCGCATCGCCGAGAGCGACGAAGACGAGAACGACGCTCTGGCCGTGGACGGTGAGGTATCTGAAGGTACCGATACCGCGACCGGCACTGATGCAGTCGATGCAGGGGAGGCGGGCGACGAGTAAAATCGTCACCTGTTACCCGAGCTACGTCTCTGAGCAAAAAGAGCGACCCTGGTGGTCGCTCTTTTTATTTGTCTGCTTTTTATGACTCTCCGCTGATCTTACGGCTGGCTCACTCCTGCAGCCACATTCTGGCGCTGCGGGCGGGAATGGCGACCCGTACCCACTGGCTCTGCACGTTGATCACGGCGCCTTGGTCGAGCACGTCCCGATAGTTGCGATACCAGTTCATCTCGAACCTGGCGGTATCGAGCCAGTACTCCTGCTCATAGTCGCACTTGTTGATGCCGACCAGCCCCTGTTTGCCCCGTTTGAACAGCACGAAGCAGTCACCGCTGCCGATCAGCTGCATGGGTTGACCCTGCACCGCATTGTGGAAGCGGATCATCCCCTTGAGATCGGCGCGCTGGTAGTAATCCTGCCAGCGCAGTCCATCCTTGGCCTGGGTCTCGCCGTGATCCGAATAGACCAGCGGCGAGCCACCATCGCGGCCGAGCAGGTAGGCGTAGGCCAGCTTCTCATCAGTCTGGCTTAAGATCTGATAGCGGAAGCCGTCGTTGGTGGGGATGTCATGGGTCACGGCAAAGGTGACGGCGCGACTGCCCGGCAGCGCCTGACCATAGGCGCCCGGATCCGCCAGCAGGTTCATGCTGCCACCGTAACTGAACGCACCACGCAGGGAGGCAAACAGCGGAAAGTCATAGGCTCCCTGGCCGCTGCTGTCGAGGTAGGGTTTGAGGAAGCGCTCGTAATCGGTACTGCCAGCACCCCCTGTGGTGATCACCTCGCCAAACACGTGCATCCCCTGTTTGATTTCGGGGGTGAACACGGCATTGATCTGGTAATCGCTCATGTGCTTGACCGCATCGACCCGAAAACCCTTGATCCCCATCCCCTTGAGTGCCTTGAGATAGGCCTGTTGCTGGCTTACCACCCAGTTATTGGGATCCAGATCCGGCAGCCCCTTGTCACCGGCACCACCACAGAGTCGCCAATACTGGACATGACCCGGATCGCTCCAGTCGCTGATGCACCCTTCGGGATGAAAATCCTGACCGGAGAGGAAGTTTTGCCCGAGATCGCCAAACAGTTTCTGGCGCTCGAAATAGGCCGGGTTGCTGGCGTAGCTTTGCAGTAGCTCGTTGCCGGGATAGTTGAGATCGCTGCGTTTCCAGCTTTCGTTGGCCATGTGGTTGAGCACCACATCGGCATAGATGGCGATGCCCCGCGCCTTCATGGCGGCGATCAGCTGCTCGAGATCCTGTTTATTGCCAAGGGGTGAGTCGACAAGACGCAGATCCTGCGGCTGGTAACGGGCCCACCACTCGTTGCCTGATGACTTGAGAGGCGGTGAGATGAGTACCTGTTCGTAACCGGCCGACTTGATAAGGTCGGCTTTGGCGGTCACTTCACTGTACTTCCAGTTGAAGGCGTGCAGTATGACGTCGGCGTGCGCCAAGGGGGCGATCAGCATGCCAGCGATCGCCCATATTCCCGCTGTGTGTTTCATTATTGTGTCCCTGTTTTTATAGATGCCTGAATGGGCAAGCCAGCTTTGGCGGGAACAGGGTGGGCTGCAATCCACAACCTGCAGATTTGTGACCGCTTTCAGGATGATTTCGCCGAATATGTGAACTGTTTCGGCTTTTCCTCGCCACCGCCAGTTGCCTTTTTACAAGTGATTTTTTTGTCATTTCCCTGTCATTCCCAGTCGCTATCCTGCCGGGCGAGTGGTGCGTTGTTGCCATCACCTTCACCGTCAGGAGCTGCATATGACCAGTTGGATCACGTGGGAAATTTGGTGGAGCCGGGTATGGGGCGAGTCAGAGGTGCCGCAGTATAAAGAGGATGAGCACGAAGTGGCTCATGAACCCTCGCGGCTGCCGGTTGAAATGGTGCAACAGGGTCGGGATCAGCGCGCAGGCTAAGGCGTTAGCCCTCTCTTTACCGGGTAGCGCTTTCTTGTCACGACATGGCTACCTCGTTGGAAAATTCTGAAAAGCGGGGTTTCCACAGGATGTGTTGCGGCAGGCCCTCTCTCAACCTCTTGGCACGCCTGATGTGTGAAGGGCGTGAGCAGGGGGATTAGAAGAGCGACAGCTGCTCCCCGGGGCGGATAAACCCATCCAGCCTGAGCTGAATATGGCGTTTGCCCAGATCAAGGCGCTTGCTGATAAGGCGAAAGCGCTGGGCCAGCAGATCGGCAAAGTGCCCCTCACCGCGCATGCGGGTACCGAAGGAGGTACTGTTGAGCCCGCCACCGCGGCTGGCTCGCAACTGATTCAAAATAGCCTCCTTCTGGCCCGAATAGTGGGTATCGAGCCAGTCACCAAATAGCGGCGCCAGCTCGTGGGGCAGGCGCAGCAGGATGTAATCGGCGCAACTGGCGCCTGCCTCGGCAGCCGATTTGATGATCTGCTCCAGCTCCGGTTCATTGAGCCGCGGGATCATGGGGGCGGCCAATACCCCCACCTGTACACCAGCGTTGGCCAGCTTCTCGATCACTTTCAAGCGGCCGGTGCCCGTGCTGGCGCGGGGCTCCAGCTGTCGCCGCAAGGTTTCATTCAAGGTCGTCATCGACACCATCACCTGACACAGTCTCTCTCTGGCCAGCTCGGTCAACAGATCGAGGTCGCGCAAGATCATGGCGCTCTTGGTAATGAGCCCGACCGGATGGCGGTGGGCCAGCATCACTTCCAGCAACTGCCGGGTGAGGCGATAGCGCTGCTCGATGGGTTGATAGGGGTCGGTATTGGCGCCAATGAAGATGGTCTGTGGCTGATAGGCTGGTTTGGCAAACTCCCGGCGCAGCAGGTCGGCTGCATTGCGTTTGGCAAACAGTTTGCTCTCGAAATCGAGGCCAGGGGAGAGCTCCAGATAGGCGTGACTGGGTCTGGCATAGCAGTAGATGCAGCCGTGTTCGCACCCCTGATAGGGGTTGATGGAGCGACCAAAGGGGACATCCGGCGAGCTGTTGTAGCTGATGATGCTGCGTGCATCGATCTCCCGCACCTCGGTGCCAGGCACAGAAGAAGTGAAGGCGGCATCCCAATCGGACGATTGCCAGCCGTCATCGACCGCTTCGACAAGGGGGCCGCTAAAACGGTGATCGATATTGTAGGGGCTGCCTCGTCCTGCCATGGTGTGCACTCATACTGTTTATACATACAGTTATTTTGCAGGTACCCCGGATAAATGACAACAACTGCTGATCGACCGGGTGCAAAAAGGGTTGTCGTAGGGATCTCTTGCTTGATCGCGGCGCTACATTTCGTTTACATAGACGAAATGAGAACTGGATCACGGAAATCATCATGAGCCCCACCACTTCCCGCTGGCTGTTTATCGGTCTGCTTGCCCTTGTTATCTGGCGTCTGCTTCCGCTCTCCACCGAGCAGGAGATGGCTGCTGCCAACCGTGCCTGGCGTACCGGTCACTTTGATGAGGCGACCCGGATCTGGTCGCCACTGGCCGATCAAGGCCAACCTCGGGCGCAAGCCTTGATGGGCTGGAGCCATGAAGTGGGGCAGGGGAGCGAGCAGGATATCCATCAGGCCATCAGCCTCTATCGCCAGTCGGCGCTGGCAGGGGATCCCTTCGGCCAATATCGGCTGGCAGAGCTCTATCTGCACGGTGTCGGGGTCAAGCGAGATCTGCGCCAAGCCTTTCACTGGATGGATCAGGCAGCCCGTAATGGTGACGTCCCGGCCATGCTGAAAGTCGGTGTCCTTCATCTGATGGGGGTCAGCGGCAGGGTCGATCTGCCTCAGGCGAAACAGTGGCTCTATCAGGCGGCACAAAAGGGCAACAAGCTGGCGCTTCAGGTGCTGAAAGAGCTGGCGCTGGCAGAGGAGGGGAGCAGTGACTTTGACTTCAACTGGCAATCCCTGCTTGGCGAATAGTCGGCAGACGACTCATTTGACTATAGAAAATATCTGCAAATCCGATACAGCACGCCCGACTTCTGGTAGCATGGGGCCGTTTTGGCTTGGTTTGTCACGTTAGACATGTGGTTTACGTGTCAGGCCGTCTTCGCAAAGTGCTGTGGAGAACCAGAACATCACCTTTTTGAATCTCTTTTCCATCCCGCATGTGACCTTTGGTAGGGGTCACCACTGTATAAGGAAACACATAATGCCAATCATTACTCTGCCTGACGGCAGCCAACGTCAATTTGCCCACTCTGTTTCCGTCATGGATGTGGCTGCGGACATCGGTCCCGGTCTCGCCAAGGCGTGCATTGCCGGTCGGGTAAACGGTGAACTGGTGGATGCGTGCGAGCTGATCGAAGCCGATGCAGCGCTGGCCATCATCACCGCCAAAGACGAAGAAGGTCTGGACATCCTGCGCCACTCCTGCGCCCACTTGCTGGGTCATGCTATCAAGCAACTCTGGCCCCAGACCAAGATGGCCATCGGTCCTGTCATCGACAACGGCTTCTACTATGACGTTGATCTTGACCGTACCCTGACCGATGAAGATCTGGCTGCCCTGGAAGAGCGCATGCTGGCGCTGGTAGCCAAGGATTACGACGTCATCAAGAAGAAAGTCTCCTGGCAAGAAGCGCGCGATGTATTCGAGGCGCGCGGCGAGTCTTACAAAGTCGAAATCCTGGATCAGAACATTGCCCGTGATGACCAGCCAGGTCTCTATCATCACGAAGAGTACATCGACATGTGTCGCGGCCCGCACGTGCCCAACATGCGTCACTGCCACCACTTCAAGTTGCTGAAGATGTCCGGCGCCTACTGGCGTGGCGACTCCAACAACAAGATGCTTCAGCGTATCTACGGTACTGCCTGGGCTGACAAGAAGCAGCTCAAGGCGTATCTGCAGCGTCTGGAAGAGGCCGCCAAGCGCGACCACCGCAAGATCGGCAAGCAGCTCGACCTGTATCACATGCAGGAAGAGGCGCCGGGCATGGTGTTCTGGCACAACGATGGCTGGACCATCTTCCGCGAGCTGGAAACCTTTATCCGCGGCAAGCTCAAAGAGTACGACTATCAGGAAGTGAAAGGTCCGTTCATGATGGACCGCGTCCTGTGGGAGCGTTCAGGTCACTGGGAGAAATACGCCCAGGCCATGTTCACTACCCAGTCCGAAAACCGCGAGTACGCCATCAAGCCGATGAACTGCCCGGGTCACGTCCAGATCTTCAACCAGGGTCTGAAGTCCTACCGCGATCTGCCGCTGCGTATGGCCGAGTTTGGTTCCTGCCACCGCAACGAGCCGTCCGGTTCCCTGCACGGGCTGATGCGGGTGCGCGGCTTCACTCAGGATGACGCTCACATCTTCTGTACCGAAGAGCAGATCATGGAAGAGGTCTCCGGCTGTATTCGTATGGTCTATGACGTCTACGGTACCTTTGGCTTCGAGAATATCGTGGTCAAGCTATCCACTCGTCCCGAGCAGCGTATCGGCTCCGACGAGATGTGGGATCGCGCCGAGAAAGCCCTGGCCGAAGCGCTGGAACTCAACGGTCTGAAGTACGATCTGCAGCCGGGTGAAGGGGCGTTCTACGGTCCCAAAATTGAATTTACCCTGCACGATTGCCTTGATCGTGCGTGGCAATGTGGTACCGTGCAGCTCGACTTTGCCCTGCCTGGTCGTCTGGGTGCCACTTATGTGGGCGAAAACAACGATCGCCATGTACCTGTGATGATCCACCGGGCCATCCTGGGTTCTATCGAGCGTTTCATCGGTATTCTGACTGAAGAGTACGCCGGTCTGTTCCCGACCTGGTTGGCACCGACTCAGGCTGTGGTCATGAATATCACGGACAATCAGGCCGATTATGCGGTGAAAGTAGCCAAAGCATTGAATGATGCGGGCCTTCGCGCAAAAGCGGACTTGAGAAATGAGAAGATTGGCTTTAAAATCCGCGAGCATACTTTGAAGCGAGTACCTTTCATGCTGGTCTGCGGCGATAAAGAAGTTGAAGCCAGTAAGATTGCAGTACGGACTCGTAAAGGGGCTGACCTGGGCACTTATCCTGTTGAAGAGTTCATCGCTCTGTTGACCCAGGAAGTTCAGACCCGCGGACAAAAGAAAGTGGAGGAATAAGCTATAAAAGGCGGAAAAAAACTGGGCAAGCAACCGCAAGCCCGCGCTCACCGGATCAATGAAGAGATCCGTCTGAAAGAAGTTCGTCTGACTGGTCTGGATGGTGAAGCCATTGGTATTACCTCCATTCAGGATGCTCTGAACTTGGCCGCAGAGGCCGGAGTTGATCTGGTAGAGATCAGTCCAAATGCTGAGCCGCCCGTTTGCCGGATCATGGATTACGGCAAATTCCTCTACGAAAAGAGCAAAACAACCAAAGAACAGAAGAAAAAGCAGAAAGTCGTCCAGGTCAAGGAAATCAAATTCCGTCCTGGCACTGACGAAGGCGACTATCAGGTAAAACTACGCAACCTGGTTCGCTTTCTGGAAGACGGGGACAAGGCTAAGGTCACCCTGCGCTTCCGTGGTCGTGAAATGGCCCACCAGGATCTTGGTATCAAGGTTCTGGAGCGCGTCAAGAACGATCTGGAAGAGTTGGCCGTAGTCGAGTCGTTCCCGAAAGTCGAAGGCCGTCAAGCTGTGATGGTCCTCGCACCTAAGAAGAAATCTTAAGGCCCACAAGAAATTGACTCATGGGGCTCGCTCCATGAGTCGGTTCGCCTTGCGATTTTGTTGTCACTCACAATGCGGAGTATGAAATGCCGAAGATGAAAACCAACCGGGGTGCTGCAAAGCGCTTCAAGAAGACTGGCTCGGGTCGCTTCAAGTGCAAGCACAACCACCTGCGTCACATCCTGACCAAGAAGAGCAGCAAGCGTAAGCGTCAGCTGGGACCGAAATTCATGGTTTCTGCTGCCGACCACAAACGTGTTGTCGCTTGTCTGCCGTACGCATAAGGGGGGATGTGAAAAATGCCAAGAGTTAAACGTGGTGTGACTGCTCGAGCTCGTCACAAGAAAGTAATGAAAGCCGCCAAAGGTTACTACGGCGCCCGTTCCCGTGTTTACCGCGTAGCGGTACAAGCGGTAACCAAAGCTGGTCAGTATGCCTACCGTGACCGTCGCCAGAAAAAGCGTCAGTTCCGTCAGCTGTGGATTGCGCGTATCAACGCTGCAGCCCGTCAGAACGGTCTGTCCTACAGCCGTCTGATCAACGGTCTGAAGAAGGCTTCTATCGAGATCGATCGCAAGATCCTGTCCGATATTGCTGTTCACGACAAAATGGCTTTCACCGCCCTGGTTGAAAAAGCTAAAGCAGCTCTGGTTTAATCCAGTTCTGTTATAAACGCTAAAAGGAGGCTCAGGCCTCCTTTTTTGTATCTATAACCATCAGTTTTGCATCACTATTTCCTTTCTCTCATCCACGTTTTGTTCGCTTTTTGCACGAGTTATAGATTTTTCTACATACAAAGCGATATGTGCGAGATGACCTGTTCTACAACTGGTTTATATGCCAACAAACTAGATGTTTGTTCTAATATTTCAGGAGTGGCGGTGAGTCGATGAGACTCGCTTGATATAACAAAATGATTTGTAGGGAGAAAAGCCCACCTTAACTATGGTCAGCGAAGGGGCTTTTTTTGTATTATTCCACTCTTGACCTTATTTAGCCTAAAGGCTCCTGTACCGGGAGTGGTGACGAGGAAGACATGCAACAGCTTGAAGAAGTAGTCGGCCAAGCCAGAGCCGAAATTGAGGGCGTGAGCGATATCGCTACCCTCGACGAAATCCGGGTCAAATATCTGGGTAAAAAAGGCTTTTTTACCGAGCAGATGAAGGGCCTGGGTGCCTTGTCTGCCGAAGAGCGTCCTGCCGCGGGCGCCGTGATCAACCAGGCCAAACAGCAGGTTCAGGATGCGCTGAACGAGCGTCGTGAAGCGCTCGAAATCGCCGTGCTGAATCAGAAGCTGGCTGCCGAAACCATCGACGTCAGCCTGCCGGGCCGTCGCATCGAGAATGGTGGTCTGCATCCGGTGACCCGCACCATCGAGCGCATCGAGCGCCTGTTTGGCGAGATGGGCTTCAAGGTTGCTCGTGGTCCCGAGATTGAAGATGGCTTCCACAACTTCGATGCGCTGAATATTCCGGCTCACCACCCGGCGCGTACCGATCACGATACCTTCTACTTCAATCCTGATCTGATGCTGCGTACCCACACCTCCGGTGTGCAGATCCGCACCATGCAGCAGCAACAGCCGCCGATCCGCATCATTGCACCGGGCCGCGTCTATCGTAACGACTACGACATGACCCACACCCCGATGTTCCATCAGGTTGAAGGTCTGCTGGTTGACGAGCATGCCAGCTTTACCGAGCTGAAGGGCATTCTGCACGACTTCCTGCGTAACTACTTCGAGGAAGACCTGACCATTCGCTTCCGTCCTTCCTACTTCCCGTTCACCGAGCCGAGCGCCGAAGTGGACGTGATGGGCAAGAACGGCAAGTGGCTGGAAGTGCTGGGCTGCGGCATGGTGCACCCGAACGTACTGCGTTCGGTCGGCATCGATCCGGAAAAATACTCCGGCTTTGCCTTCGGCATGGGCGTTGAGCGCCTGACCATGCTGCGTTACGGGGTCAACGACCTGCGTGCCTTCTTCGAAAACGACCTGCGCTTCCTCAAGCAGTTCAAGTAAGGGCGAGAGAACATGAAATTCAGTAAATCCTGGGTGATGGAGTGGGTCCGCACCGAGTTGAGTGACAACGCACTGGCCGAGCAGATCACCATGGCCGGTCTGGAAGTGGACGCCGTGGAAGCGGTTGCCGGCCAGTTCAACAATGTGGTGGTGGGTGAAGTGGTCGAGTGCGCCCAGCATCCGGACGCCGACAAGCTGCGGGTGACCAAGGTCAACGTGGGTGAAGCCGAGCTGCTGGACATCGTCTGTGGCGCGCCGAACTGCCGTCAGGGCTTGAAAGTGTGTGTGGCCAAAGTAGGGGCGACCCTGCCGGGTGATTTCACCATCAAGAAAGCCAAGCTGCGTGGCCAGCCGTCTCACGGCATGCTCTGCTCTTTCAGCGAGCTGGGTATCGACGTTGAAGCCGATGGCATTATCGAGCTGCCGGCCGATGCCCCCATCGGTACCGATATTCGTGACTACCTCAATCTGAACGACGTCTCCATCGATGTGGATCTGACTCCGAACCGTGCCGATTGCCTCGGTATCGCCGGTCTGGCCCGAGAAATCGGCGTGCTCAACAGCGTGGACGTGGTCGAGCCGACCTGGGCACCAGCTGTTGCCACCATTGATGCAACTTTTCCGATCCGGGTTGAAGCGCCGGCTGATTGCCCCCGTTATCTGGGCCGCGTCATCAAGGGGCTGAACTTGCAGGCCCAGAGCCCGCTCTGGATGCAAGAGAAGCTGCGCCGTGGCGGCATTCGTTCCATCGACGCCATTGTCGACATCACCAACTACCTGCTGCTGGAATACGGTCAGCCGATGCACGCCTTCGATCTGGCTACCCTAGAAGGGGAACTGGTGGTGCGTCGTGCCCACGCCGATGAGCCGATGACCCTGCTCGATGGCAACGAAGTGAAGCTCAAAGAGACCACCCTGGTGATTGCCGATGCCAAAGGTCCTGCCTGCATGGCCGGTATCTTCGGCGGCAACCGCACCGGTGTTTCCGAGACCACCACCGACATCCTGCTGGAGTGCGCCTTCTTTGCGCCGCTCTCCATCACTGGCCGTGCCCGTGCTTACGGTCTGCACACCGACTCCTCCCACCGCTTCGAGCGCGGGGTGGATCCGCAGCTGCAAGCCAAGGTGATGGACCGTGCAACTCGCCTGCTGCTGGACATCTGCGGCGGCGAAGCGGGTCCGGTCATCGAGGTCAAATCCGATGCCCATCTGCCGAAAGCGGCACCCATCAAGCTGCGTCGGACCAAGCTCGACAAAGTGATCGGTATCAGTGTGGCTGATGCGCAGGTGGTCGAGATCCTGACTCGCCTCGGCATGCAGGTGACTGTGGATGCTGACGGTTGGACTGCGCTGGCACCCTCCTGGCGTTTCGATATCGCCATCGAGGAAGACCTCATCGAGGAAGTGGCTCGCATCTACGGCTACAACAACATCCCGAACCTGAAACCCGCTGCCTCCTTGGCGATGGTGGAGCAGGCAGAAGGGCAGGTGACCCTGAAGCGCGTGCGCGACCTGCTGGTTGACCGCGGTTTTCAGGAAGCGATCACCTACAGCTTCGTCGATCCCAAGACCCAGCAAACCCTGTTCCCGCAGAGCGATGCCATCGTACTGCCGAACCCGATCTCGGTCGAGATGTCCGCCATGCGTGTCTCTCTGTTCCCGGGTCTGGTGCAGGCTGTTGTTTACAACCAGAACCGTCAGCAGCCGCGCGTGCGTCTGTTCGAGCAGGGTCTGCGTTTCATCAAGGATGAAAGCGCCGAGAATGGCATCCGTCAGGAGCCGATGCTGGCCGGTATCATCACTGGCAACCAGAGCGACGAGCACTGGGACATCAAAACCCGTGCAGCCGACTTCTTTGATTTGAAAGGGGATCTGGAAGCGGTGCTGGACTTGACCGCCGAAGGGGCCACCTTTACCTTCGAGCGCACCGAGCACAGCGCCCTGCACCCGGGCCAGAGCGCAGCCATCCTGCGTAATGGCGAGATCATCGGCCACATCGGCGTGATCCACCCGAGCCTCGAGAAGAAGCTGGGCCTCAAGAGCCGCGCGGTGATGTTTGAGCTGGAGCTGGACAAGCTGACCCCGGCCAAGGTGCCTGTGGCAGCCGAAGTTTCCAAGTTCCCGGCGAACCGTCGCGACATCGCCGTCGTGGTCGATCGTCAGGTTCTGGCAGGTGATGTGCTTGCAGTAATTAAAAAAGTTGGCGGAAATCAGGTAGTTGGAATAAACTTGTTTGACGTATACCAGGGTGCTGGTATGGCAGAGGACAAGAAGAGCCTGGCCATCAGTCTTGTATTGCAAGACACCCAGCGCACCCTGGAGGAGAAAGAGATTGCCGAGACCGTAGACAATGTCGTGCGGGCCCTTGGTGAAGAGTTGAATGCATCCTTGAGGGATTGATCTATGGCGCTTACCAAAGCCGACATTGCAGAGCACCTGTTCACCCAGCTCGGGATGAGCAAGCGTGAAGCCAAAGATATGGTGGAAGCCTTCTTTGAGGAAATCCGACAGGCGCTTGAGCGTGGTGAACAAGTCAAGATTTCAGGCTTCGGTAACTTTGACCTTCGTGAGAAGAATCAGCGTCCCGGACGCAACCCCAAGACGGGCGAGGATATTCCTATCAGCGCCCGCCGCGTGGTGACCTTCCGGCCTGGCCAGAAGCTCAAGGCCAGGGTAGAACATGTTGAACCCAACGAGTGATAAAAAGCCAGGCAGATGCCTGGCTTTTGTTTTCAGATGACAAAATTCCCCGTTTTTCTTCTGGGTGCCGTGCTGGCACTGCCATTGCACGCCAAGCCTTTGCAGACAACAGTGCTGCCGTTGGCGCCGGCGACCCAAGCTTATGTAAATTCACTGAGCCAGCTTTCGCTCTGCTATCCTGCGACGCTTCCTCCACCATACCTGATGGCCGAGGGGGGACTGCTCAAGGATCGCCTCGCCCGGTTGCAGGAGCTGTTCCCGATTCCGCTGGTGCTCAAAGAGTTGCCCGATTGGCAGACATTGCGCAACGGGCTCGCAGAGGGGGAATGCGACATCATTCCCTATGTCGGAACCCGCAAGAAGGCCGTGGAGGGCATGCGGTTAAGTCGTCCGATGATGGAGACAGATGCCGCCATCCTCTACAAGGGTGAAAATCTCAAACAGGCCCGCTTTCTGGTCTACTCGGTGGCAGACTCAGCCCGCCTGTTGCACGAGCTCTATCCCCAGGCGCGCATTATTTCCCTAAAAAGCGGAGAGAAGGTCTACGACGCGCTGCAGAGTGGCAAGGGTGATGCCTATCTGGGGGACTATCTGCAACTGCGCTATCTGATGCGCGAGTTTCCGGCCGATGGTTTGCGTCTGCGCCGCCTGTTTGGTGAGGATCGGATTATCAGCTATCGCCTGATGATGCGTGATCAGCCTGAGTTGGCCAATCTGGTGGACACCCTGATCCGTCATATGCCCGCCGGTACTATCTATACCGATCTGGCTCGCTATCTCGATCAGGGGTCGCTATATGTCAACCAGCCCCACTTCAGCGATACCGAGCAGGCCTGGTTATCCGGCCGCGGTCGCACCATTCGCCTGGTGGTCAATCCCGAGTTGATGCCCTATAGCGGCGTCAATGATCTGGGGGAGCCGAAGGGGTGGAGCGCGGATGTGTTGCGCTGGGTCACCCAGGAGACCGGCCTGAAATACAAGCTGGTGCCTGCCGCCAGCAAGGCGGAGGCCGTAGAAAAGCTGCGTCGTGGTGAGGCGGATATGATGGCCGGCTTGCCGGAATCCCCGGCATTGACGGATCAGTTCATTTTCAGTCGGACGATCTCCACCAACCGGTTTGCCTTGATCAGCAAGCGCAAGTTGGCTGCCGATCGCATCACCCAACTCAAGCGGCAGCGTATTCTGGTGCCGGAATCCCTCTACGATCCCTCCTTGCTCGCCCTGCTCGGTGATCAGGAGTGGGTTCGCACCGACGGCCTCGAGCAGGGGCTTGCCGCGATCAAACAGGGCAAGGCAGACGCCATGCTGAGCGAGCTATATCAGCTGCAATATCCCCAGCGTACCAACTTGCTGGAAGGGCTCGATATTGAGGAGCTGGAAGATCGCTTCAGCCTTGGCTTTGCCATCAACAAGAGTCAGACCGAACTGGCCGGGGTGATGGATCGCAACCTGATGGCGCTGACCAGCACCCAGATTGACGAACTTAACCAGCGCTGGCGCCGCTTGCTCGTCGTGCAGCAGCCCGGCGTGAGCTATGCCGCCTGGTTTGGCTCCATCGCCATGGCACTGCTGATCAGCAGCATTGTCATCGGCGGGATCTGGCGGTCTCGTCAGCAACTGGCACGGGAAGTCGCCCAGCGTCACGCCGCCGAGAAGGCGCTGGCCATCGAGAGCGAACTGCGGGAAACCATGTTTCAGGCGTTGCCGGTGCCCGTCTATCTGCGCAACAGCCAGGGCAAGGTGATCAAATCCAATAAACAGGGGCGACGTCTGGCCCTGCGCTACTCGCAGCAGTTGATGCTGCCGCCGGTTCAGTCCCAAAAAAGTGAAGGAGAGCTGGTGCTGGGGGATCAGGTCTTCGCCTATGTCCAGCATCCGCTGCGACTGGACAAGCAAGCACCTGCCACCGATCTCATCGCCCTGTCGGATATCAGTGTGCTGCGTGAGCAGGCCCGTTTTTTGCGTCAGGCAGAGCGCCGCCTGCGCGCCCTGACCAATACCGTTCCCGGCGTGGTGCTGCAGTTTATGTTCGAGCGGGGACGGGTGGGGGGTATCGAGTTTATCAGCCGGGGCTGTTACGAGCTGCTGGGGCTGGCGAGCCAGCAGATCCGTCGTGAGCCCAAACGGGTGCTCACTATGCTGGAGCGCGAGGATCGCCGTCGGGTACGCAGTGAGATGTTCGCCATGTTGCAGGCTGGCAAACCCTTCGCATTCACCATGCGCTACCACCATCCGACCAAGGGTCTGCGCTGGTTGCAGCTCTATGGCCGTGGCCGCAGTCAGCCGCAGGGGTGGCGAATTTATGCGGTGATGCAGGATGCCACTGCCCGGGTCGAGCAGGATCAGGCATTGCAGCACTCCCATGAGCAGGCGCAACAGGCAGTTCTAGCCAAGGGGCGCTTTTTGGCCGCCATCAGCCACGAGATCCGCACGCCGATGAACGCCATGCTCGGCTTGCTGGAGTGGCTGGCCAGTACTCCTTTGTCGAGAGAGCAAGAC
>NZ_CAWNZT010000198.1:0-1341 GCF_963878965.1 Aeromonas sp. HMWF015
GAGCTGGTGGATGTCGAGGGGGCTCAACCGGGCGCCGAGCCGCACCATGGTGGCCTGCAAGGTGGCATCGCTACCCAGCCACCACCATTCGCTGCCCGCCAGTGCGGGTGGTTCCCACAGGCCATTGAGCAGCGGGATGCTGAAGCGGAAACTGGCCCCTTCACCGAGCTGGCTCTTGACCGTCAGGGTACCGCCCATCTTCTTCACCAGCTGATCACAGATGGCAAGGCCCAGACCGGTGCCACCAAAGCGGCGATTGATATCGGATTCCACCTGCTCGAACGGGGTAAAGAGCAGCGCTTGCTTCTCTTCGGCGATGCCGATGCCGGTATCCGTCACCGCGATAACCAGCTGCTGGTCGTGACAGCTGACCTGGATCGAAATGGCGCCCTGCTCGGTGAACTTCACCGCATTGTTGAGCAGATTGGAGACCACCTGGCCCACTCTGACCGGATCGATATCGGCCAGGTCGGGGAGTTGATCCTCCCACTGGAGCGTGACCTTCAGCCCCTTGTTGTAGGCCAGTGCGGCATGGCCGCGGATCACATCGCACACCACGGGTTGCAGACGGCAGGATTGGCGATTGAGGTGCAGCTGACCCGCCTCGATTTTGGAAAAGTCGAGGATATCGTTGACCAGATAGAGCAGGTGGTTGGCCGAGCTCTCCACATTGCGCAGCAGATAGCGCTGGTCATCATTGAGCTCGCTCATGCGCAGCAGCTCCAGCATGCCGTGCATGCCCGAGATGGGCGTTCTCAGCTCATGACTCATGGTGGCCAAAAAGCGGCTGCGCGCCTGCATCGCCAGTTCGGCCGCGGCGCGCGCCTCGCGCAGCTCATGCTCCTGTTGCTTGATGGCGGTGATGTCCTGCACCACGCCGTTGAGCAGGCGATCATTGCCCTGTTGCGTCACAAAGTTGCCGCGGATCTGGATATAGCGCGCCCCCTGAGCAGAGGGCATCAGCACCTCCATATCGAGCGGCTCAAGGGTTTGCGCATGTTTGGCCACCTTATCGATAAAGGTTGCCATAGCCTCATCGTTCAAGCCGAGGATCACGCCGCCAGACTCGGCTGCCATCAACTCTTGGTGGGTCATCCCGAGAATGTCGCTGGCCCCTTGGGACAGATAGAGGAATTTCCCCTTGCCGGCCCCTTGCCAGAGATATTGATAGACCAGACCCGGCATGCTGTCGGTGATGTCCCGCAGCCTGCCCTCCACTTCCCGCACCTTGTTTTCGGCGGCCTTGAGGGCACTGACATCGGTCAATACCGTCAGCACCCCCTGAATCGCGCCGTCTGCTGCGCGATAGGGCAACTTGACGTAGACCACGTGAAGGGGAAC
>NZ_CAWNZT010000199.1:0-1409 GCF_963878965.1 Aeromonas sp. HMWF015
GCGCGATAGGGCAACTTGACGTAGACCACGTGAAGGGGAACATCCCCCTCGCGCTGGGTATAACCCGATCCTTCGAAGATCTGGCCGGTTTCCCAGACCGCACGCTCCTCGCGCAGCATCTGTTGCCGCTCGTCCTCGGTCATATAGCCCCAGCGATCACCTTCTTCCCCATCACCGACAAACAGCTCGCGGTATGCCCGGTTGCTGAGGGTCAGGCGATGATCGCGATCCCGCAGCGCCACCATATTGGGCAGGGAGTCGAGCAGGGTCTGGACGAACACCAACTGTTCATTGAGCGTCTTCTCGGCCCGTTGTCGCTGCACGATCTCCCGTTTTAGAGTGCGGTTCCAGGCCCAGAACAGGGCAAACAGCAGAGTGGCAGCCGTGCCACCTATTACGAACCAGAGCAGCACTGTTTCGCTGTTGATGCCGGTCTGCACACTCATGGAGAGCCAGCGCCTCTCCACTTTATTGAGCTCCTCCGGCGGTATCGAATAGAGCACCTTGGTAAGGATCCGCTGCAGCATGGGATCTTTGCGCGTGGCCATGGCGACCGGCAGGCGCAAGTCTTTGCCGGCATAGACCACCTGATAGCGTTCGCTCACCCGCTTGTTGATGGATGGCAGGGTGACCATCACGTAGTCGGCATCGCCCGTGTCCAGCAGCTCCATCAAGCGGTTGTCATTGTTGACCTCTACCGGATGGGCGCCGATGTGGGTCAGTAGATCTTTATCCAGCGAGCCATGCACCATGCCGACCCGTTTCCCTCGCAGCAGTGAGAGATCGGTGATATCGGCACTGCGTTTGGGGGCAATAACGACCCGATCGACAAACAGATAGCCGGGGGTGAACAGCGCAAACTGGCCACGGTCGTGGTTGGGGGATATGGCCGGAATAAAATCGATCTGCCGCAGCTTCAGCAGGTTCTGGGTTTCCCCCCAGCTATTGGTGCGAACCAGAGAGAACTTCAGCCCGGAGACTTGCTGCATCAGCGCCATCAGGTCCGCCACATACCCGACCAGTCGGCCCCGGTAATTGAATTCGCTCATGGAGGTCCAGTCCGGGGAGACGCCGTAAGTGAGCTCAGGATGCTGGTTGAGCCACTCCTGCTCCTCAGGGGTAAACTGGACAGACTTCACCGCTCCTGAGTCCGCATGTTGGCTATTCGTGGTAGCTGCCAGCATATGACGACGATCTTCAACCGATATCTCGTTGAATGCCTTGCTCACCAGGCTGACCAGTGCCGGGTCGCTCTTGTGCATATTGATAGAGAGAGACGTGCCGCTTACCCATTCCGGAGTGGCAATGGTGAAGCCAGCCTTGGGGTGCTGATCTTTCACCATCACCAGTGACGGCATGTCGGCAAGATAGGCGTCAGCCATGCGCTTTTTGAGCATAAAGGCGGCTTC
>NZ_CAWNZT010000200.1:0-5441 GCF_963878965.1 Aeromonas sp. HMWF015
CCACCCCGCCGACGATCAGCGAGATCACTGCGATGGCCGAGACCATCAGGGTCATGGTGGCGGTGGTTTTCTCCACCGATTTGATGATGCTGTCGCTGCTGAAGGTGAAGAAATCCTTCACCCCGTGGCGCTTGGTGATCAGCTCGATCACCGCCTGCTCGGCCAGTGCCGGTTGTACCCCGTCTTTGACCCGGATGGTGATCTGGCTGAAGTGGTGCTGCGAGATGAGGCGACTCATCACTGCGCTGTAGGGCAGCCAGATATTGACCGACTGGCTGGTGGGGCCGAAGCCGGTCTCCTGCGAAACCACACCGACAATCCGCACCGGTAAGGTGCCGACCAGTACCACCTTGCCGACCGGCTCCTCCTTGCCAAGCAGGCTGGTGATGCTCTTCTTGTCCACCACTGCGACGGCGGCACGCTGCTGGATATCTTGCCACTCCAGTAAGCGACCACTGACCAGCGTCATCCCCTTCACCTTGAAATAGTCGTTACCGACCCCGGTCACATTGCCGCTGTTGGTCTTGTTGCGGTAGCGCAACTGCCCTGAGCTGCCGATCTCGGGGCTGGCGCCCGCAAGATAGGGCTGCCCCAGCAGGGCATCGAGATCCCCCTTGTTGAGGGTCTGGATGCTGGCCATCTTCTCATCGCCCCATCCCTTGCCTGGGAAGATTTCGATGGTGTTGGTGCCCATCGCATTGATCTGGTCGATCACCTTGGCGCGCGCCCCTTGACCAAGAGCGACCACGCTCACCACGGCGGCGATGCCGATGATGATGCCGAGCATGGTGAGGAAGGTGCGCATCCGGTGGGCGAGCATGGCATGCATCGCCATCCGTCCCGCTTCCCGATAACGATCCCAGTCGTGGCCCATGGCACTTTTAGTGGGCACTATTTTTTTAGGGGCTACGGCAGTGGCTGGAGCCAACACGGCCGTTTGGCAGGGGCCGCTATCTTGTTCAATCCGACCATCCTTGAGAGTGATGATCCGGTCGGCATGGCTGGCCACGTTCATATCGTGGGTGACCAGAATGATGGTGTGGCCCTGAGCGTGCAGCTCCTTGAGGATCGCCATCACCTCCTTGCCGCTCTGGCTATCCAGTGCGCCTGTCGGTTCATCGGCGAGGATCACTTCGCCGCCATTGGCCAGCGCCCGGGCGATACTGACCCGCTGCTGCTGACCGCCGGAGAGCTGGCCCGGGGTATGGTGACTGCGATCGGCCAGCCCCAGTCTGCCCAGCAGCTGACGCGCGCGCGCTTGGCGATCCGGGCGACTGGTGCCGGCATAGACGGCCGGGATCTCCACGTTGGCGGCGGCATCGAGATGGGGCAGCAGGTGGTAACGCTGAAAGATAAAGCCGAAGTGGTGGCAGCGCAGGCGGGCCAGCGCCAACGCATCCATGGTGGCGGTGTCCTGACCGCGAAACAGGTACTGGCCGCTGCTAGGGCTATCCAGGCAACCCAGCAGGTTCATCAGGGTCGATTTGCCGGAGCCGGATGCGCCGACAATGGCGATCATCTCTCCGGCCGTGATGGTGAGGTCAAGAGGGTGGAGCACGGTGACTTCGCTGTCGCCGCTCTGGTAGCGTCGCTCGACCCCTTTCAGCTGGATCAACGGCAGCTGGTTCAGGGGCTCACTCATAGCATCACCGCCATCTCATCATTGTCGGCGGGTGCACTGTGATTGAGCTGCACCTCCTCCTTCTCGCTCAGCCCGCTGATCACCTCAATGCGGATCTCGTCCTTCATACCGGTTTTGATATGACGGGTTTCGGTCGTCTCATCGTCCTTGATCACGGTGACTTCATACTCGTTGTCACCCAGCGACTTGCCGAGGGCAGTTTGCGGCACAGTGAGCACCTGCTTGCGCTCGCCGAGCACTATGGTCACCTGGGTGGTCATTGCCACCCGCAGGGTATGGTCGGGATTGGGTACATCGAACAGGGCGTAGTAGTAGACAGCCGCATTGTTGGTGGTGGTGCCTGTGGTGGCCTGATCGTTGATGTTGGTAGGCGCTAACTCCACGGCGCGAAGCGTACCCTGATAGCGGGTATCCGGATCGCCAATGAGGGTGAAGTAGACTGGCATGCCGGCTTTGACCTTGGTGACATCAGCTTCGGAGATCTGCGCCTTGACCGTCATAGTCTCGAGGTTGGCCAGCTTGAGCACGGTCGGCACCGTCTGGCTGGCTGCCAGGGTTTGGCCCTGACGGGTCACAATGCTGATGACGGTGCCATCCATCGGCGCCAGGATCTTGGTGTAGCCCAGCTCGGTCTTGGCCCGATCAACCTTGATCAGGGCGTTGTCGATATTGGCCTGACTGTTTTGCAGTTCGGCGCGGGTGACCGCCAGCAGTGCCTCGGCACTCTCCAGATCGGCCCGTGAGCTCGCCTCCTGCTTGAACATCTGTTGCTGGCGCCGCCAGGCGAGCTCGTTCTGTTTGAGTTGCGCCTGTTTGATCTTGAGCTGGGCGCGGTTGCTGGCAAGTTCCGCCTCGGCCGTCTTGAGGTTGTTCTGGGCAATCAGGGGATCGATCTCGGCCAGCAGGTCTCCCTGCTTGACCTGATCACCAGCCTCGACGGCCAGCTTGGTAACCTGACCGGAGACCTGGGCCCCCACATCCACCTGCTCTACGGCCTGCAACACGCCACTGGCCAGCACGGTCTGGGCAATATCCTCGCGGGTCACCTGAGCTGTCAGCATCGCCTTGGGTGGTTGACTGGGCCAGAGCAGCCAGCCGAGGAGCACCACGGCGATCAGCATGGTGATGGCCAGGGTTCTTTGCTTGGGGGTTATGTTCATCGATCACCTGAATGGAAACGGAAAAGGTTGTGCGCGGCGATTATCCTGCAGCAAAGCCCTGATAAATAACAGCCGCAAATATGTAAGCAAAGTTATGGCGTTAACTGTCAATAAGCCGAGAAAGGAGTAAGCGAGAGCCCGCAGTGGTGAGCAAGATGGTCAGCAAGAGGATAGGGAGTGCTGCTGGCGGTGGCGATGAAAAAGCCCTGCGCAGAGGCAGGGCTTTGGAATAGGTGATGGCGAGGGAGGATCAGGCCTTGGCCAGCAGATCCATCACCCAGGGCAGACCCTGCTTCTTGCGGCTGACAAAGCCCGGGTGGTAGCTGGACTCTGCCGGTATTTTCGGGTGTTCAGTAAAGTAGATACGGCTGGCTGCGGCCGTCAGGTCAGTCACCATCAGCACGAAGAAGTCGAGCCCTTCGCTCACCACGCGCTGGGCCATCTCCTGCTGCAGGGCTGGCAGGTGCTCTGCCAGCTGCTGCTCGCAGCCCACTTCGATCTGGCTCATGATGAAGCTGGAACCTTCCGCCTGGAACGCTTTCTCATCCTGCTGCAGCAACTGCGCAGGAGTGAGGCCGCTCAGGTCGGTTTTTGCCATCAGCAGCTGTTGACCGAACTCGGCCAGCGATACTTCGGCCAGCGGTGCCAGACGCTCACAAGCGATCTTGTCCTGCTCGGTGGTGGTCGGCGAGGTGAGACAGAGGGTGTCGCTCATGATGGCACCCAGCATCAGGCGAGCCTGGCTGCGGGTCACGGTGCCTTGCTGGCTCAGCAGGTCGAAGGCGATGGTGCAGGTGCAGCCGACGGCCCGGATCCAGGCATTCAGAGGAGACTGGGTGACCAGAGTGCCGAGACGGTGGTGATCCACCAAGCCCAGTACATTGGCTTGTGCCAGTGTGGCAGGGCCCTGTTCCAGATCACTGAAATCCACCAGCCAGACATCTTCACCGGTCAGATCTTTGGTCAGCAACTCGGGTTCGCTGACGCCAGCCTGCTCCAGAATAAAACGGGTTTCAGTGCGCAGGTCACCCAGACGCCATGGGGTGGCCTGACGGCCCTGGCCATTGAGCCAGTCGGTGATAACCAGCGCACTGCAGATACTGTCGCTATCAGGATTCTTGTGACCAAAAACGTGGATCATAGACAAAGCCTCACAATTGGATACCCATAAAGGGGGGCAACACTATGCGAAATCCGCCACATGAAGGCAACCGGATCCACGCTCATGTTGCTGCCAGCTTCGCCTAACTCGCCATTTTATTGATCTGGGTCGGTAATCCTGACGCGAGTTCAGTGCTCAAAGTTGGCTATTGGCTATTGGCTATTGGCTATTGGCTATTGGCTATTGGCTATTGGCTATTGCGGACTGCGCAGGCAATGGTGCCCGCTTGTGCCTGCGCAGTCCGCATGTTCGGTCAGCCCTGTCAGTCGCCATCGCTGCAAAACGCGTTATCACCTGATTCAGCGGCGCAGCAGCTCGCGAGCATTGGCCAGGGTGTTGTCGGTGATCTGGTCGCCACCGAGCAGGCGTGCCAGCTCATTGAGACGGGCATTCTGGTCGAGCGCATCCATCCGGGTTTCGGTGGTTTTGCCATCGGTATGCTTGCTCACCACCATATGCTGGTGGCCGTTGCCTGCCACCTGAGGCAAGTGAGTGACCACCATCACTTGAGTGGACTCGCCGAGCTGGCGCAGCAGGCGACCCACCACGGCGGCAGTCGGGCCGCTGATCCCCACATCCACCTCATCGAAAATCAGGGTCGGAGTGGAGATCTTGCGGGCGCTAATCACCACGATGGCGAGACTGATGCGCGACAGTTCACCGCCTGAGGCCACCTTGCCAAGCGGCTGGATCGGTTGGCCCGGGTTGGTGGTGACCATAAATTCCACCCGATCTATACCCAGCGGAGAGAGGCTGCTCTGGGCATCGGGGCGCACCTCGATGGCAAAGCGGCCATCGGGCATCGCCAGTTCGTGCATGCTGCTGGTCACCTTGGCGCCCAGCTCCTGGGCGTAACGCTGACGGCTCTGACTCAGGGCTTCGGCGGCCTGGACAAAAGCCTGACGGGCCTCGGCCAGCTCATCTTCCATCCCCTCTAACCGCTCTTCATCGGAGTTGAGGCGAGCAAGATCAGAGGCCAGCTCCTGATGGTACTGAGCCAGATCTGCCGGTTTGACATGGTGCTTGCGGGCCAGATTGATCGCCTTGGAGAGGCGGGCCTCCAGCTCGTTAAAACGCTCGGGATCCAGTTCCAGCCGATCGAGGTAGCTACGCAGTTCGCTGTGGCTCTCCTGCACGCCGATCAGCGCTTCGTTCAGCATCTCCAGTACCGGAGTGAGGCGGCTGTCCATGCTGACCAGCCCCTCGGCCCGATCGACGGCCGATTGCAGCAGCCCTGCGATAGTGGTCTCTTCGTTGTCATAGAGCAGATCGAGGCAAGCGCCGCACTCCTGCATCAGCTCGGTGCCGTTGGCGAGACGCTGGTGCTCCTCCTCTATCTCTTCAAACTCCCCCGGCTGCAGGGCGAATTCGTCCAGCTCCTGCACCTGATACTCGATCAGTTGGCGACGGGCCTCCCGCTGCTGCTGCTCGGCCTTGAGCCGGTTGAGCTCGTTTTGCAGTTGACGCCACTGCTGAT
>NZ_CAWNZT010000201.1:0-11255 GCF_963878965.1 Aeromonas sp. HMWF015
ACCCTGACCGGCACGGTGGAGTCGGACATCATCCTGATCCCCGAGGTATTGGGGGTGGGGGAGGTGGCCATCAGTGACCACAGATCCAGCGCGCCGACCCACGATGAGCTGGCCAGGCTTGCCAGCGAGGCGCGAGTAGCCGGGCTGCTTGCGGGCAAGAGCGGGATCAGCTTCTTCCATGTCGGGGATGGCAAGGGGGCATTGGCCCCCCTGCGGGCCCTGCGCGATGAGACTGACATTCCGCTGCGCCAGCTCTATCCCACTCACTGCAACCGCAACCCCTGGCTCTTTGCCGAGGCCATCGAGTGGGGCAAGGCGGGAGGTTGGGTCGACCTCACCACCTCGAGCTTTCCCGATCTGCTGGAGGATGGCGAGCGGCTTGCTGCCGATGCGCTTCTCGAGCTGCTGGCCGCCAATGTGCCAGCCGAGCGCATCACCTTCAGCTCGGATGCAAACGCCAGTCTGCCGCGCTTTGATGGCGAGGGGCGGCTAATCGAGATGCGCTGCGGTCAGATTGCCAGCCTGTGGCAGCAGTGCGTGCGCGCGACCCGGCTCGGTGTCTCGCTGGAGAGGGCGTTGGCCGTGGTGACGAGCAATCCGGCACAGGCGCTGGGGCTCGGCAGCAAGGGGCGTATCGGGGTCGGGCAGGATGCGGATCTGCTGCTGGTGCACGACCGGACGTTTGCTATCGAACGGGTGATGAGTGGCGGCCAGTGGCGCGAATAAGGATGCGTGCAATATCGCTGCCAGTGCGTGGTTGCATCCAAACAGCAAAAGCCCGACAACAAGGTCGGGCTTTTTTATCTGCAGTGTGGGAATAAGGCTTAGATCGCCAGAAACCCGAGGATCAGGATGGGGCCGAGCAGGCTCAGGATAAAGCCGGAGACAATGGCCACCGGCACAACCTGAATGCCCCCTGATTTCTGGATGACCGGCAGGGTGAAGTCCAGCGCCGTGGCGCCGCCGTAACCGATGGCCGCCGAGGGGTGGCGTCGCATCAGGACCGGGATGATCAGAATGGCGATAAGCTCACGCCCAAGATCGTTGATAAAGGCAGCAGAACCGAGCACCGGCCCCAGTTTGTCGGCCACCAGAATGCCGGAGAGCGAATACCAGCCGAAGCTGGAGCTCATCGCCAGACCATGGGCAAAGGGCATCCCCAGCAACTGGGCCGCCAGCAGGCTGCCCAGCCAGCTGCTGAGGATGACGGTGGCGGCTATCTTCATCCCCCAGGGGTTGAGCAGGATCTGGCGCAGCCGCATGCCGGAGTTGCGCATCTGCACCCCGATGAGAAACAGCAGCAGCATCAGGGCCCACTCGCTCCACTTGTCGATGGGCAGGGCGCGCAGATCTACCAGTAGACCCAGCAGCACACCGCCGAGCACCACAAAGCAGAGCTGCAGGGATTCCCACAATAGGTGCAGCTTGCTCGGCATTTTGCTATCGCTCGCCTCGTGGGTCGGCGGCGTGCGCTTGTCGAGCCACCAGAGGGCCAGCAGGTTGCAGACCGTGATCGCGGTCAGCATCACCCCGGCGACCTTGAAGATCACCGCCAGATTGCTGCCCAGGTTCTCCACATAGGCAAGCCCGAGCCCCATCAGAAACAAAATGAGGTAGACCATCTTGCCCAGACTCTGGTTGACCAGCTTGATCAGCCGGGCAGAGGGGAGGGGAACCAGATAGCCGATTGCCAGTGGCAACAGGATCAGCAACACATTGAGCAGCATCGAGGCCTCGATCACAAAAACTGATAAAAACACCACCTTATCATTACTTATTGGCTCTGTGTCACATATCTCTCGCTTTCATGGCCGAAAACAGCCCTTTTGGGGGCAGATTGTTACTTTTTTGCCACAACCTCTCTGTTTGATAAGGTTCTGTGCGAGCCCGAGTGCACCAATGAAATCAAGTCGATCCGATCGGGGGGCCGATATTTCGCTCGGCAAGGGGGTGCATAAAGCCATTTTGGTGCCGGTTTGGCACACATCACGCTTTTCTCTTGCCACTGATATGATTGGGGTATAAAAAGGCGGTATCGGAATAGCCATTGAAACGGCTGTTTATGCAAACAAAGTGCTGAAAAATACGCAAAGAGCGAATAAAAATAGAGCGAATCCCCTGAAGACCCTCGTTCTGTATTGTTTTTTCACTATCCGGGTGATATTTTCGCTGAAGGTTGCCGTCGGTTAACTTTTTGTTAAATGGACGATGGTTGAGTCACGCCCCTGCGGCGTCTAGGGACAGACAAGGTTGTAATGGATGAGCGACGTTGCCGCACTGGAAGTACGTGATCTGCACAAATATTTTGGCACCCACGAAGTGCTCAAGGGCATCGACATGACCGCCCACAAGGGGGATGTGATCTCCCTTATCGGCTCCTCCGGCTCGGGGAAGTCGACCTTTCTTCGCTGTATCAATCTGCTCGAAACCCCCTCATCCGGCACCGTCTCGCTCCATGGTGAGTTGATCCGGATGAAAACCAGCCGCGCCGGCGAGCGGTTGCCCGAGGATATGCGTCAGGTGGAGCGGATCCGCAGCCGGCTGGCCATGGTGTTTCAAAGTTTCAATCTCTGGTCACACATGACCATCATGCAGAACATCATCGAAGTGCCAATCCAGGTGCTAAAGGTGCCTCGCGCCGAAGCACTGGCCAAGGCAGAGCAACTGCTCAACCGGGTTGGACTCTGGGAGCGGCGTGACTACTATCCCGGCCACCTCTCCGGTGGTCAGCAGCAGCGGGCCGCCATTGCCCGTGCGCTGGCGGTAGAGCCCGAGGTGATGCTGTTTGACGAACCCACCTCGGCGCTGGATCCCGAGCTGGTGGGGGAGGTGCTCGGCCTGATGCGCGAGCTGGCCGAAGAGGGGCGCACCATGCTGGTGGTGACCCACGAGATGTCGTTTGCCCGGGATGTATCTAACAAGGTGATGTTTCTGCATCAGGGGCGGGTGGAAGAGGAGGGCAACCCCAAGGAGATTTTCGCCCATCCCAAATCCGAGCGGTTCAAGCAATTCATCTCCTCCATCTACTGATGGCGGGATGCCTGGTTACCCAATCAACTGTTTTATCAAGGAGAGATACATGAACAAGCTGATGCTGGCGACAGCCGTAGTTACTGCCCTCGCGTCCGGTAGCCTGACGGCCAAGGAGTGGAAAGAGGTCCGGATCGGGGTTGAGGGTGCCTATCCCCCCTTCTCCTGGACCGAGCCCAGTGGCGAGGTGAAAGGCTTTGATATCGACATCGCCAACGCCCTGTGCGAAGAGATGAAAGTGAAATGCACCCTGGTCAAGCAGGACTGGGACGGCATCATTCCGGCACTGCTGTCACGCAAGTTTGACGCCATCATCGCTACCATGGACATCACCGAAGAGCGCAAGAAGAAGGTGGACTTCACCCAGAAGTACCAGCACATTCCGGCCCGCTTTGCCGCCAAGAAGGGCACCGACGTGCAGCTCGACAAAGCCTTTATGGAAGGCAAGTCCGTCGCGGTGCAGCGTGCGACCTCCATGGATACCTTTATTACCGACAACTTCCCCAACGCCACCATCAAGCGTTACGGCACCGCCGATGAAGCCTATCTCGATCTGAAATCCGGCCGTGTCGACTATGTGCTGGCCGACTCTGCCGCCATCACCGACGGTCTGCTGAAGAAAGAGGGCGGTGATGCCTTTGAATTCGTCGGCCCGAAACTGACCGATCCCAAGTGGTTTGGCGAGGGTGCCGGTATTGCGGTGCGCAAGGCTGACAAGGATCTGAAGGAGAAATTCAACGCCGCCATTCTGGCGCTGCGTGCCAACGGCAAGTACAAGGAAATCAACGACAAGTACTTCGAGTTCGACGTTTACGGCGAATAAAACCAGAGGACGTTTACGGCGAGTAAAAGCAGTTCCCTCTCCCTTTGGGAGAGGGCAGGGTGAGGGGACTTGTGACGTTTTGCTCAACGACAAGTAACAGGCCGATTGGCTCACCTCGCCAGTAGTCCCGGGGCCCATGTTCTCAGTGTGGAGCAATGGGCCCTATTCATTGCAATGGAGCTGCCCATGTTTGATTTGAAAGGATACGAAGCCTCGCTGCTGGAGGGCGCCTGGGTCACCCTGGAGGTGGCGCTTGCCTCCCTGCTGCTGGCGTTGCTGCTGGGGATGCTGGGGGCGCTGGCCAAACTCTCTCCCTACAAGTGGGCCCGGGCCATCGCCACCGGCTACACCACCATCATTCGCGGCATCCCCGATCTGGTGCTGATGATGCTGCTTTTCTTTGGCGGCCAGGTGCTGATCAACGGCATCTGCACCTGGGTCAACGAGACTTACAATAGCTGGTTACTGGAGAGCAATCCCAATCAGGAGTGGGTCTCCCTGCTGCCGGACTATATCGACATCAGCCCCTTTGTGGCCGGTGTCGCGACCATCGGCTTTATCTTCGGCGCCTACATGACCGAGACCTTTCGCGGCGCCATTCTGGCAGTGGACAAAGGCGAACTGGAGGCAGCACGGGCCTTTGGCATGCGGGCAACCCAGGTGTTTGTGCGGATCCTCTTCCCCCAGATGATGCGCCACGCGCTGCCCGGGTTTGGCAACAACTGGCTGGTGCTGCTGAAAACCACCGCGCTGGTCTCCATCATCGGCCTTGATGACATGGTGCGCAAAGCCTCGTTGGCGGCGGGCTCGACCCAGCAACCCTTCACCTTCTACATGGCGGTGGCGCTGATCTTCCTGATCTTCACTGCAGTCTCCACCTCGGCACTCAAGTGGGCCGAGCGTCACTATGCCATCAAGACGAGGTAAGCCATGGATTTCTCAATCATTCTCAAAGAGTGGCCCACCTACTGGGAGGGGCTCTATACCACCGTCTGGCTGGTGGCCCTCTCTCTGATCCTTGGGTTGATGCTGGCGGTGCCCATGGGCATCCTGCGCAATAGCCGCAACTGGCTGATCAAGGGGCCGATCTGGGCCTATATCTACTTCTTTCGCGGCACCCCGCTGCTGGTGCAGCTCTTTATCATCTACTACGGCGCCGCCCAGTGGGAGTGGCTGAAGAACAGTGCCGCCTGGTCGCTCTTCTCCGAAGCCTGGTTCTGTGCGCTGCTGGCCTTTACCCTCAATACCGCCGCCTATACCGCCGAGATCGTGCGCGGGGCGGTACACAATATGCCGCGCGGCCAGATTGAGGCTGCCAACGCCTTTGGCATGACCCGCTGGCAGACCCTGACCCGGATCATTTTGCCCAACTCGTTTCGTCGGGCACTGCCGGCTTACAGCAACGAGGTGATCTTCATGCTGCAGGGCTCGGCGGTGGCGGGCATCATCACCATCGTCGATCTGACCGGCGCGGCGCGGATCATCAACTCTCGCTACTACAGTCCGTTCGAGGCCTTTTTGACCGCGGGGCTGCTCTATATGCTGCTCACCTTTGTCATCGTCTGGCTGTTCAAGAAGTGGGAAGCGCGCTGGCACGCCCACCTGCGCCCGCGTAATGTGTAAGGTGTGATCTGCCAAGATGAGCGAAAATGGCCCCGCCTGTTGCAGGTGGGGCCATTTTTTATCTTTATCCTCCGCCCGTCCGGTTTGCCAAATGGCGGACGAGCAGGGAGAATGCAGCACTCCCGAGCGCCGCCAGTCGTTGGCTGCATGCCTTATTCCCCAGTTCCCGAGGTTTTATGTACCGGATATTGTTTGAGCATCCCGCTTTCCTGGTTATCGACAAGCAGCCTGGCATAGGCATGCACGACGAGAAGGGCGACGGGGAGTCGGTCAATCCGGGGCTGGTCAATCGCGTGAAGGCCGATACCGGGCTAACCCTCTATCCGGTACACCGGCTCGACAAGATGACCTCCGGCTTGGTGCTGCTGGCCCGCACCACAGAGGCGAATCGCGAGCTGAGCATGGCCTTTGCGGCCCGTGAGGTGAGCAAGCAGTATCTGGCGCTCTCCGATCGCAAACCCAAGAAGAAGCAGGGCTGGGTGAAGGGGGATATGCAAAAGGGGCGCGGCGGCAGCTGGATGCTGGTGCGCACACTGGATAATCCCGCCATCAGCTGGTTTGATTCGGTGTCGGTGCGCGAGGGGCTGCGGCTCTATCGCATCAAGCCCCAGACCGGCAAGACCCACCAGATCCGGGTTGCCCTCAAAAGCATCGGCGCCCCCATTCTCGGGGATGAGCGCTATGGCGGTACGTCAGCCGATCGTGGCTATCTGCATGCCTGGCGACTGAGTTTCACGCTGGCGGGCGAGCCGTTCGACTTTGTCTGCCCGCCCGATGTGGGGAGTGAATTTGTCACCCCCGAGCTCATGGCCGCCATTGCAGCCCTTGCGCCCTGATGCGCCCAGCACCTGACACCATGATCCATTTAGCGAAAGAGCGTGATCCTGACGGACGTGCACCGCGCTGGATCCTGGCCGACTTTGACGACACCCTGGCCCCCGGCGACAGCCACGCCGGTCTGCTGCGCTATATCCTGCGCCGCCGGATCTGGCCGCTGCTGCTGTTGCCAGTGATTGCGCTGGGTGGCTTGGTCTATCTTCTACCCAGCCAGCGGCGGCGCGGTATCTCCCTTATCTGGTGGGCCATCACGCTTTGGCTCTCTCCCCTCGGTTGGCGTAAGCTGGTGCGTGCCTATTGCCGCACCAGATCGGGGCTGTATCGTCAGGCTCGCGAATTGCTGCAAAGCGAGGGGGCGCGCTGCTGGGTGATCTCCGCCAGTCCCTGCGCGCTGGTGCGAGCCCAGCTCTATCAGCAACTGCCCGGCCATTTGCCCCACCGGATCATTGGCTCGCAGATGCACTACCGTTTTGGCGGCCTGATGCCGCGCTTCTATTGCCACGGTCAGCACAAGCTGCTGCCGGAGATTTGCGCCCTCGATGCCGAGCTGGCCTTGAGCGACAGCCTGCACGATCTGCCACTGCTGGGGTTGGGGGAAGAGGCATGGTTGATCAATCCGACGCCCACTCGACTGCAAAAGGCCCGGGCCTGCTTGCCCCATCTGATGCTCAAAAACTGGCAACTGTAAGGCAAAGCTGACAGTCCTGTGGGTCGTCACCGTTTGATCCGCAAGGCTGTGGCTTGAATGTCACAATCCATTTACATCTTTTGCTGCCAGCTGCGAAAAACTATCTGCAACCCGCCTCTTCTCTTCCTGCTACGCCCTGCTTCTAATGAAACAAGTTGTTAACACTTGCCGCGCCGCTGGGCGCTGCAATCCGTTTTAACCGAATCAAGAGCAAGGAGCGCCCGATGAATGCCACCTCTTCCGTCACCCATACCATCAATCCGTTAGGCACAGACGGTTTCGAGTTTGTCGAGTACACAGCCCCCGATGCCAAGGGGATTGCCGCCCTCAAGAGCCTGTTCGTTTCGCTCGGGTTTGCCGAGGTCGCCAAGCACAAACACAAGCAGTGCTGGCTCTACCGGCAGGGGGATATCAACTTTGTGGTCAATGCCGAGCCTCACTCCCAGGCGGAGCAGTTTGCCAGCCTGCACGGGCCGAGCGTTTGCGGCATGGCATTTCGGGTGAGCGATGCGGGCAAAGCCCAGCAGTACGCCATCGCCAAGGGGGCCAAGCCCTTTGTCGGCAAGATTGGCCCGATGGAGCTCAATATTCCCGCCATCTACGGTATCGGCGAGAGCACGCTCTCCTTTGTCGACCGTTATGGCGACAAGGGCTCCATCTATGACGTGGATTTTGTCTTCTACCCCGACTGGCAGTCCCGGATGGCAGAGGTAGATGCCGGTCTTATGGAGATCGATCACCTGACCCACAACGTCCATCGCGGCAATATGGATGTCTGGTCCAATTTCTACGAGCGGATCGGCAACTTCCGTGAAATTCGCTACTTCGATATCGAGGGCAAGCTGACCGGGCTGCACTCCCGTGCCATGACTGCCCCCTGCGGCAAGATCCGCATCCCCATCAACGAGTCGTCGGATGACAAGTCCCAGATTGAGGAGTACCTGCGTCAGTACAAGGGGGAGGGGATCCAGCACATCGCCATGGCCTCCAGCGATATCTACCACACCATCCGCACCCTGCGCAGCCGCGGTACCGGTTTTATGCCGACGCCGGATACCTACTACGAGAAGGTGAACAACCGGGTCGAAGGGCATCAGGAGGATTTGGCGGCCCTCAAAGAGCTGCGCATCCTCATCGACGGCTCCCCCACCAAGGATGGCATCCTGCTGCAGATCTTCACCGATACCGTGATTGGCCCGGTCTTCTTCGAGATCATCCAGCGCAAGGGCAACGAAGGGTTTGGCGAGGGCAATTTCAAGGCGCTGTTTGAATCGATCGAGCTGGACCAGATCCGCCGCGGCGTGCTGGATGGCGGTGAGGATGAGAAGGGTGCCCGCAAAGAGGGAGCGAGCGATGCGTAACTGGATTAACTTTCCCCACCGGGAGGGAACCCACTCCCGGCAGGCCCATGCCGACTTGCCGGAACAGGCCATCTATGAGCGCGAGCTGGGGCGCAGTGGCTTTTTCGGCCCCGCCACCCACATGCACCACAAGCATGCCCCCACCGATTGGAGCAGTTGGGAAGGGCCGCTGCGGCCACGGCTATTTGACCTCAATGCCCTGCAAGAGGAGGTAAGCTCGCTCTCTCCCTGGGTGGCCCCCGACATTCTCAGCAACTCCCACTGCCGCTATCGCATCTGGCGGCTCTCCGAGGCGATGCCGTTTCTGGTGCGCAACGCCGACGGCGACGAGCTGCTCTTTATCCACGAGGGGGACGGTGAGTTCTTCTGTGACTACGGCCACCTGACTCTGCGCGATGGCGACTACGTGGTGATCCCCCGCGGTACCATGTGGCGCATCGAGCCGACAGCTCCCCTGTTCATCCTGATGATCGAGGCGACCAACGACAGCTATCAGCTGCCGGACAAGGGGCTGGTGGGCAATCACGCCATCTTTGACCCGGCGGCGCTCGATGTACCCGCCATCAACGAACGCTTTTTGGCCCAGCAGGATGAGAATCCCTGGTCGCTGCAGGTGAAGCGCCACGATCAGGTGTCGGTCATCACCTGGCCCTTCAACCCGCTGGATGCGCAGGGGTGGCACGGGGATTTGTGCGTGGTGCGCCTCAACTGGCGGGATATCCGCCCGCTGATGAGCCACCGCTACCATCTGCCGCCGTCAGCCCACTCCACCTTTGTGGCGAGCCGCTTCGTGATTTGTACCTTCGTGCCGCGCCCCATCGAGAGCGATCCCGGGGCCCTCAAGGTGCCCTTTTATCACAGCAATGACGATTACGATGAAGTGCTCTTCTACCACGCCGGGGATTTCTTCAGCCGCGACAATATCGAGCGGGGCATGGTCACCTTCCATCCTGCCGGTTTCACCCACGGCCCCCATCCCAAGGCGTTTGCGGCAGGGCAGGCCTATGCCAAGAAGTTCACCGACGAGGTCGCGGTGATGCTCGACACCCGCGATGCGCTGAACGTCGGCAGTCTGTGCGAAGGGATCGAGAACACCCGGTATGTCTCCAGCTGGCAGCGCCCGGACGCTGCTGCCGGCAAATAAGGAATCGCTTATGAAATTGGCAACATTGAACAATGGCAAGCGCGATGGCGCTTTGGTGGTGGTGAGCCGGGAGCTGACCCGGGCGGTGCGGGTGAGCGAGATTGCCCCGACTTTGCAGGCCGCCCTCGATGAGTGGGCCGAGGTCGCCCCCAGGCTGGAGGCTGTCTATCAGCAGCTGAACGAGGGCCGCGTGGCCGAGGCGTTCGCCTTTGACGAAGCGTCTTGCCTCTCTCCACTGCCGCGTGCCTATCAGTGGGCCGATGGCAGCGCCTACGTCAACCATGTGGAGCTGGTGCGCAAGGCACGCGGTGCCGAGATGCCGGAGAGCTTCTGGCACGCTCCGTTGATGTATCAGGGGGGCTCCGACAGCTTTTTGGCCCCCCGTGGGCCGATTGTCATGGGGTCGGAAGAGTGGGGGATCGATTTCGAGTCGGAGGTAGCCATCATCACCGACGATGTGCCGATGGGGGTGAGCCCGCAGGGGGCCGCCAGCCACGTCAAGCTGCTGATGCTGGTCAATGACGTGAGCCTGCGCAACCTCATTCCGGCGGAGCTGGCCAAGGGCTTTGGTTTCTTCCAGTCCAAACCGTCTAGCGCTTTCTCGCCGGTGGCCATCACCCCGGACGAGCTCGGCGATGACTGGCGTGATGGCAAAGTGCATCTGCCGCTTCTGACCCACCTCAACGGTGCCCTGTTTGGTGCGCCCGAAGCCGGGGTGGACATGACCTTCAACTTCTTCGAGCTGATTGCCCATGCGGCCAAGACCCGCCCCCTTGGTGCGGGATGCATCATCGGCTCGGGCACCGTCTCCAACTACGATCGCAGCGCCGGTTCATCCTGCATCGCCGAGCGCCGCATGCTGGAAATTCTTGATTGTGATCAAGCTATAACCCCCTATTTGCAGTTTGGTGATAGAGTGTCGATCGCGATGGAGGATCGCTCTGGCCAAAACCTGTTTGGCACCATCTCTCAACAGGTGGTGCCAGCGAGCGGTCAGGGAGGTTGATGGCCAGCGCCGGTTGGCGGCAAGGATATTCGGGATATGTCCGGATCACGACGAGCCCTCAACCGGTGCCGGAGACACAAGGAGGCAGGTGGTGAGCACCTGCCGGGCTTCGGGCCCAGATAAGATGCAGGGACAGATTATGTTGCAGTTGTTTGGCTATTGGCGTTCGTCGGCAAGTTTTCGGGTGCGGATCGTGTTGCAGCTCAAGGGGCTCGCCTACGAGCAGCATCCCATCAATTTGCGGCAAGGCGAGCAGAGCGAGAAGGCCTATCGCCGGATCAATCCGCAAGGGCTGGTGCCGTTTCTGGTGGATGGCGATGTGCAGATCGGTCAGTCGGTCGCCATCATGGAGTACCTTGACGAGACCTATCCAGCCTACTCCCTGATGCCCTCTTCCCCCGACGCGCGGGCCCGGGTGCGCCAGATCGTCAACATGATCGCCTGCGATATCCACCCGCTCAACAATCTGCGGGTACTCAACTATCTGGAAGAGCACTTCAGGGCCAACAACGAGCAGGAGGCCCGCTGGTATCGCCACTGGATTGACGAGACCTTCACCGCCCTCGAACAGCTGTTGATGACCACCGCCGGTGTCTACTGTGTTGGCAACGAAGTGACCCTTGCCGACTGCATGCTGGTGCCACAGGTCTACAACGCCCGCCGTTACGACATGACCCTGGACGATTACCCCACCATCCGCCGCATCGTCGCCAACTGCGAACAGTTGCAAGCCTTTATCAAGG
>NZ_CAWNZT010000201.1:11265-20236 GCF_963878965.1 Aeromonas sp. HMWF015
CGCCAACCAGCCGGATGCGCAGTGACCTACTGACTTGAATCGCGGGATGGCGTCAGCACGCCATCTCGCGCGTTATATCTCCTCATCTCTTTATTTCCCTTCTGTATGCGCCTTGCGTGCCTCGTGTTGACGGCTGAATGTCGCCAAGGATCCTGCACTTGTCACACTTATCAATATTTTGCATCGATTGAGTCTTTATTGTCGGTGTTTTGGGCTGCCAGTCACACTCAAGTCAGTTGATTGGGCCTAGTATCGCCACGCCAGCGGAACAGCGGAACAGCGGAACAGCGGAAAGCAGAAATGCGCACAGGTCGCCTATCAGGGGGCCTTGGCTACCTCCCTGGTTTCCACGGTTTATCCGCACTGCTCTTTTTCGTGTTTACGGTTTGATGGCCCGCACTGTCCGGCCCGTGTCACCGCGCAGATCCCTTGTGACAGCGGCAGGTTGACTGGCGCGCCACCGCTTATTTGCAACCACTCTGTGCAACAAGGAGATCTCATGCATTCCTTCAAAAAGTGCGTCGTCGCACTCTCCATCAACCTTGCTCTCTTCTCGTCGGCGTTCGCCTGTACCACCTTGCTGGTCGGCAGTGAAGCCAGCGCCGATGGCTCCATGATGGTGGCCCGCAGCGCCGACAGCGATGCCCTGAAAGCCCAGTATTTCGTGATCCATCCGGCCAAGCAGGGGCAGAGCGGTATGCACAGCTCCAAGGCCCACAACGGCGCCAATGATTTCAGCTATCCCTTGCCGAAAAACTCCCTGCGCTATACCACAGTACCGAACTGGAAGACCCAGCTGCACGGCGCCACCGGGTTCAACGAGAAGGGAGTCGGGGTGAGCGGCACCGAGTCCATTTTTGCCTCACCCGAAGCGCTCGCCTTTGACCCCTATGTGGAAGATAAGGGGATCACCGAGGATGACATTCCCGATGTGTTGCTCTCCCGGTCCACGTCGGCCCGCGAGGCGATCACGTTACTTGGCAACATCATCGAGACCATAGGCGCGGGAGAGGGATTTGGCGTCGCCGTGGTGGATGATAACGAGCTCTGGTATCTGGAGACCGCCACCGGCCACCACTGGATGGCGCAGCGTCTGCCGAAAAATCACTATTTTGCCACCGGCAATCAGGGCCGCCTGCAGCAGTACGATCCGGCCAGTGCCGACATGATGGGCTCGAAAAATCTGATTGAATTTGCCACCGAGAAGGGGCTCTACCATCCGCAAAAGGATGGGGCGTTCAACTTCTCGAAAGCCTATACCCGCGATGACGAGCGGGATCGCACCTATAACGATCCGCGGGTCTGGACCATCCAGCAGATGTTCAACCCCTCGCTCAAGCAGACGGTTGATGCCGGTCGCCAGTTCCCGGTCACCCTCTCCCCCGAGAAGAAGATGACGCTGGAGGAGGTCAAGGCAGTGCTGCGCAATCACTATGACGGGACCGAGCACGATCCCTACAGCAAGGGGTTGAACGGTCAGGAGCCGTGGCGCCCCGTCAGTGTGTTCCGCACTTACGAGTCTCACGTGATGCAGGTGCGCCCCTGGATGCCGCGTGAGGTGGGGGAGGTGACCTATGTGGGCCTCGGCATGGCGGACTTGACCGCCTTCGTTCCCTACTACAGCGGTCTGGCAGCCTATCCGGCCCACTATGCCATGGGCAGCGACAAGGCCGACAGCGACTCCATCTACTGGAAATATCGCAAGCTGCAGACCCTGGTGATGACCGATTACCCCAAATTGGCACCCATAGTAAAGCAGGCTTACCAGAGCTGGGAGGCGAAGATCGCCAAAGAGCAGAAAGAGATGGAAGCCAGCTATCTGAAAACGGTCAAAACCGACAAGGCCGTCGCCAACAGCATGCTCAACGGTTTCAATCTGCGGGTGATGCAGGAGGCCGAAACGCTGACCGACGATCTGACCAACCAGATCTTCGCGGTGCGCACCCAGGATATTCAGGCCGATATCTTCTTCGCCAACAAGGCGAAAAAGGACTGATTGCACCCCCATGATGTGGTGGTACGGCAGAGCATGTCGTCATCCATTTCCTCAGTATGGCGATCTTCTTACTGTCACCTTTGTTATCAGAAGACGACATAGCGAAAAGCCTTCACGGGAGTGAAGGCTTTTTTGCATGTATAGCAGTGGCAGCTGTTTGGCTAAAAACGGTACTCGATATGTAGGGTATGGCTGTCCAGCCCCGGGTTCTTGTCATACATATAGGCGTTGGACATGTGCTCATACTGATAGCCGATCAGCCAATTCTTGGTGATGGTGTAACCGAG
Source organism: Aeromonas sp. HMWF015 (assembly GCF_963878965.1). Taxonomy (NCBI): domain Bacteria; kingdom Pseudomonadati; phylum Pseudomonadota; class Gammaproteobacteria; order Aeromonadales; family Aeromonadaceae; genus Aeromonas; species Aeromonas sp. HMWF015. Next base: position 13,549 of record NZ_CAWNZT010000201.1, read on the forward strand.
GCCGATACCCAGGGCGAACTGGAAGGGGCCACCGTAATACTTGTAGCCGTGGCCGCGAGTCCCAAATTGGTACTGATCGAGCCAGACCATTTCGCCGGGGAGCCAGGTCACCCAGTTACCCCATTGGCATTCGATACGGGCGCCGCCCCCCAGTCTGGCGGTCTCTTCATCTTCTACCTTGAGGGTACCGACACGCACTCCCAATCCAAATTGACAGACCGAGTCTCCCCAGCGCCAGAACATGTGGTGGAACTTGGCATCGGCGATGTTGATGTCGAGCTTTTCATTGCTGAAGGCTTTGCCAAGCTGCAGTACCACGATATTGTCATTGGCCATCGTAGCCGGACTGACGAGCAGTGCTGTCAGCAGGCCAATCCTTGATAGAGTGTTAGCGTCCATGCCCCCTCCCGATCCTTGTTGCCATCGTGGTGATCCTGTGGATCACCCTTCAGGCATAGTCAATCGACGCGCTCCCTGTCAATGCATGGTCACTCGGTAAAAAAATTAAATATTTATGAAAAATCAACTATCTGCGATGGTCTGATGTGATTTGGCAGGCGTGACCGCGGGGACATGAAAAAGCCCTTCACCATGGTGAAGGGCTTTTTGCTATCTGACGTTATGCGTTTGGGTTGCTCCGTCCGGGTTTAGTAGCCCTGCTGGTGCACGTCCATCACGGCGCGGCCGGACGGGTCGGCCATCTCCTTGAACTTGGCATCCCACTCCAGCGCGGTGGGGGTGGAGCAGGCGACCGACTTGCCGTAGGGCACGGTGCGGGCGGCGGCTTCCAGCGGGAAGTGCTCGTCGAAGATGGCGCGGTAGAAGTAGGCCTCCTTGGTGAGCGGAGTGTTGATGGGGAAGCGGAACGCCGCTGCTTCGAACATCTGATCCGTCACTTCGGTCTCGACCATGGCTTTCAGGCTGTCGATCCACGAATAACCTACGCCGTCGGAGAACTGCTCCTTCTGGCGCCATGCCACTTCGTGGGGCAGCAGCTCCTCGAACGCTTCGCGCAGGATGTGTTTCTCGATCTTGCCCTTGCCACACATCTTGTCGGCAGGCTGCAGGCGCATCGCCACGTCCATGAACTCCTTGTCGAGGAAGGGCACGCGACCTTCCACACCCCAGGCGGCCATCGACTTGTTGGCGCGCAGGCAGTCATAGAGATGCAGTGATGCGAGCTTGCGCACGTTCTCTTCGTGGAACTCGCGGGCGTTGGGCGCCTTGTGGAAGTAGAGGTAGCCACCGAACAGCTCGTCGGAGCCTTCGCCGGAGAGCACCATCTTGATCCCCATCGCCTTGATATAACGGGCCATCAGATACATCGGGGTGGAGGCGCGGATGGTGGTGACGTCATAGGTCTCGAGGTGATAGATGACATCCCGCAGGGCATCCAGACCCTCTTGCACGGTGAAGTGGATCTGGTGGTGAATAGTGCCCAGATGGTCAGCCACTTTACGGGCGGCGGCGAGATCCGGTGAGCCTTCCAGCCCCACGGCGAAGGAGTGCAGCTGCGGCCACCAGGCTTCGCTGTTGCCATCGTCTTCCACCCGACGGGCGGCGTAGATCTTGGTGATGGCGGAGATCACCGACGAATCCAGCCCGCCGGAGAGCAGCACGCCATAAGGGACGTCGCACATCAGCTGGCGTCTGACCGCCGCTTCCAGCGCGGCTTTCAGCTCGGCCTTGTCGCTGACGTTGTGCTCGACTGCGCCGTACTCCATCCAGTCGCGCTGGTACCACTGTTTAAGCTCGCCATCCTTGCTCCAGAGGTAGTGTCCCGGCGGGAAGGTTTCGACGCTCTTGCAGACCGGCACCAGCGCCTTCATCTCGGAGGCGACATAGAAGTTGCCGTGTTCGTCGCGACCGGTATAGAGGGGGATGATCCCCATATGGTCACGACCAATCAGGTAGGCATCCTGCTCGGCGTCATAGAGGATAAAGGCGAAGATGCCGTTGAGATCGTCGAGAAACGCCGGGCCTTTCTCCTTGTAGAGGGCCAGCAGCACTTCACAGTCGGATTGGGTCTGGAACTGGAAGTCGACCTTGAGGTTCTTCTCCAGCTCTTTGTGGTTGTAGATCTCGCCGTTGACGGCCAAGACGTGAGTGCGCTCGGGGTTGTAGAGCGGCTGGGCGCCATTGCCCGGATCGACGATGGCCAGGCGCTCGTGCACCAGAATCGCTTTGTCACAGCTGTAGACGCCGGACCAGTCAGGCCCGCGGTGACGAAGTCGCTTGGACATCTCCAGCGCCGATTTACGCAATAGAGCCGGGTCGGTTTTGATGTCCAGAATGCCGAAAATAGAACACATTGGCGGTAATCCTCTTGATTTTTATATGAGCCCCCCACGTCCGGGCTCGAAATTCCATTTACATTCCTCGTCAGACACAATGCCTAGCGGAAAAACCTTTTGCAAGCGGGAAAACCGCAGAAAATCATGCCGTAAGCGTCAAGCAGATCAACAGGATACGGGCTGCAGCAACGGGACAGGGTGACGTGAGCGTCAAGCCGCGGCGGGTTCGAAGATCACATAAACCTTGCGACAGGGGGTGAGGGTCTCCCACTCGCCGACAAAGCCTGCCGGAATGACAAATTGATCGCCGGGTTTGAGGGCAAGCTGGCCACCCTGACTGTCGTGGATCACCACATCCCCTTCCAGCAGCTGACAATACTCGTGCTCGGTGTAGTGAATGGCCCAGCGGCCGGGTTCGCAGCTCCAGAAGCCCGCATGAAACTGCTGGCTGGGGTCGGAGTAGTGGTTGCAGACCGTTTGCGCCGGGTTGCCCCCTTTAATGCGATCGGGGGCGGGCATCAGCGGGGTAGGGGTTGCTTCGTGGCGATCGAGCAGGATCCAGTCGTTGAGGGTCTTCATGGTGCATCCTTGGCTTCAGCAGATAGGAAAGCGGGGCCATCTTGGCCCCACGTTTGTTCGTTTTATTAAACGAGGTTGTGCATAACTTAAACGATGCACATTCCCTTGCCAAGGGCCGCTAGCCGCAGGATCAGAGCGGCTGCAAACGGCGGATCACATGGCGGGCAAAGCCGCTGCCCGCTTCGTTGTAGACGTTGAACACAGCATCCACCCCTTGCTCCTGTAGGGAGGCGATATCATCCTCGAAGCGGACGATGGCGGCGATCTTGCCGTTGAACCCGTGGCTGCGCAGCTTCTCGATGGCGTAGAGATTCCCCGAGTGGTGGGGCATCGCCAGCAGCACCAGATTGACCTGATTGGAGAGCAGCACCTTGTCCCAGAAGTCGGTATCGGTGGCATCCCCCTCGATGACGTTCATCCCCTGGGCACGCAGGGTGGGCAGCTTCTCGCTGTCGTTCTCCACCCCGAGGATGACGTTGCCGTACTTGTTCTCCAGCTCGAAGTAGGCCCCCTGACCGATCCGCCCCATACCGAGGATGATCACCTCGGCATCGCCCAGCTCGATGGGCCTGTCTTCCGGATGGAGGTTGCTCGCCTGCAATCCCCGCAGCCAGTGGCCGATGCGGTGATAAATGCGCTCGCTCTGGGCATTGAGGGGAGCGGAGATCATAAAGCTCGCCGCCAGTGCCAGCGAGACTGCCACCAGCCACTCGTGGGAGAGCCAGCCCGCCTTGGCGGCGATGGCGGCGACGATCAGGCCAAACTCCGAGAAGTTGGTGAGCGCCAGGGTCGAGAGCAGGGCGGTACGCACCCGCAGGTGGGCGCCGCTGTAGACCAGATAGTAGAGAACGCTTTTGAGCGGCAGAGCCAGCACCAGCGCCAGTGCCAGCAACATGGTGTCGTGGGTCGGCAGGCCGTTGAGGCCGATGGTGAGAAAGAAGCAGACCAGAAAGAGGTCTTTGAGGTTGAAGAGCGCCTTGGCAAGCCCTGCCGCAGCCGGATGAGAGGCGAGCATCATGCCGATGATGAGAGCCCCCAGATCCGGCTTGAGGCCGACCACTTCAAAACCGGCGGCCCCGACCACCAGTGCCAGAAAGACTCCGAACAGCACCTGCAGCTCGCCGTGACCGGCCCGCTCCAGCAGCTTGAACAGCAGCGGGCGCAGCAGCGGCAGTCCCAGTACCCAGAGCGCCCAGATGCTGGGCCACTTGCCGCTGGAGAAGGCCAGAAACGCCACGGCGAACACATCCTGCATCACCAGCACCCCGATGGCGATGCGGGCGTAGAGGGCATTCATGTCGCTGCGATCTTCCAATACCTTGACCGCAAAGACGGTGCTGGAGAAGGAGAGGGCAAAGCCCAGCAGCAGTGCCAGTTTCCAGTCCAGCGAGAGGGCAAGTTCAAGCCCCAGTCCCTTGCAGACCAGCAGAACTACGGTAAAGAGCAGGGTGGAGAGCAGCAGGTGCAGGCTGGTAGTGCCCCACACATCGCGCCGCATCAGGGTCTTGATATTGAGCTTGAGACCGATGGTGAACAGCAGCAGGGTGACGCCGAGATCGGCCACCTCGCTCAGGGCGGGGGTATTTTGATATCCCATGCCGTTGAGGATAAAACCGGCGGCCAGAAAGCCGAGCAGGGGGGGCAGGCCAATCAGATTGACTACCATGCCGCAACCAAAGGCCACGGCGATCAGAATGGGTTCCATAACAGATCCTGCAAGGGCAGGAGAGACCTGCCCTGTTTAACGCTTGGGTGGTGATTAGACGATATCGATGTCGACCACGGAGTCGAAGATGTGGTTCGGTCTGAACGGCATGCGGTCGATATCGGCGACCTTGCTCACCCCGGAGAGCACCAGCACCGTCTCGAGACCGGCCTGAAAGCCCGCCAGAATGTCGGTGCGCAGGTTGTCGCCGATGATGATGGTGTCGTCGGAATGGGCCTCCATCCGGTTGAGCGCCGCACGGATGATCCAGGCGCTTGGCTTGCCGACATAGAACGGCTTCTTGCCGGTCATCCGCTCGATGGGGGCGCACAGGGCGCCGCAGGCCGGGTGCATCATGGGGCCGTGGGTATCGGGGTTGGTGGCGATAAAGCGGGCCCCCTGATCGACGAACTTGGCTCCCTGTTGCATCATGGTCCAGTTGTAGTTGCGGGTCTCGCCCACCACTACGAAATCCGGGTCGATGTCGGTGATGGTGAAACCGGCCTTGTAGAGCTCGTGGGTCAGCGCCCCTTCACCGATCACATAGGCCTTCTTGCCATCCTGACGCTTGAGGAAGTCGGCGGTGCCCATGGCGGAGGTATAGAAGCACTCCTCCGGCACTTCGATCCCGGCGGAGCGGAAGCGGTTTTGCAGATCTTTCTGGGTCTGGGCCGGGTAGTTGGTGAGGAACAAGAGCTTGCTACCCTGCTCCAGCAGGCGATGGACGAAACGGTCGGCACCGGGGATGAGATCGTTGTTGTGCAGGATGACACCGTCGATATCGCAGATGACGTTCTTCTTCATGAAAACTCCTTGTCAGGGCGCAGGCTAGCCGCCAATCGTTAAGATGTTCAATCATTTATGATTTTTGTGACGCCATTATAAGTCTGTTTGATGACAAGTCTCCCCTGTCTCGCCACTTCGGTGCACAATAAAGCTGCTGTCGGGTCAGTCTGGTGGAGGGGCTGACGCCGGATCACTTTGCTGATGGAGCCGTCGCTATGGACACCCCGATTCCCAAGCCAGTCACACCCGAACACCTCACCGCCGCGCAATTTATCGCCGGACTGCCGAAACTGGAGCTGCACCTGCATATCGAGGGCAGCCTCGAACCCGAGTTGATGTTTGAGCTGGGTCGCCGCAACAATATCCCGTTGCCCTGGCCCGATGTGGCCAGCGTACGCGCCGCCTATGACTTTGACTGCCTGCAATCCTTTCTCGACCTCTACTATCGCGGTGCCAGCGTGCTGGTGACCGAGCAGGATTTCTTCGACCTCACCTGGGCCTACCTTGAGCGTTGCGCTGCCGACAAGGTGGTGCATGTGGAGATCTTCTTCGACCCGCAGACCCACACCGCTCGCGGTGTCCCCTTTGCTACTGTGCTGGGCGGTATCGAGCGGGCGCTGCAGACCGGGGAGAAGGAGTTTGGCATCAGCTGGCGCCTTATCATGAGCTTTTTGCGCCACCTCAGCGAAGAGGATGCCTTTGCGACGTTGGAAGAGGCTACGCCCTTCCTGTCACGCATTCACGGCATCGGCCTTGACTCGGGGGAGCAGGGCAATCCGCCGACCAAGTTTGCCCGGGTCTTTGCCAAATGCCGCGAGCTGGGGCTGCCGGTGGTGGCCCATGCAGGTGAAGAGGGGCCTGCCGACTACATCTGGCAGGCGATCAACGAGCTGCAGGTATGCCGCATCGATCACGGAGTGCGTTCGGCAGACGATCCCGAGCTGCTGCGCTATCTGGCGGATACCCGGCTGCCGCTCACCGTCTGCCCCCTCTCCAACACCCGGCTCAAGGTGTTCGGCAATATGGTCCAGCACAATGTGTTACGGCTGCTGGAGCAGGGGCTCTGCGTCACCATCAACTCGGACGACCCTGCCTACTTTGGTGGCTATATGAATGCCAACTTTGTGGCGCTGGCCGATGGCCTTGGCGCGACCATGAGTCAGCTCTGCCGCTTGTCGCTCAATGCGGTGGAGGCGAGCTGGCTCTCTCTGGCCGACAAGGCGAGGCTGACCCGGGAGATCCGCAGTTATGCCGCGACCCACGGGGTGATCCTGCATTGAGTCAGGAGCCAATGAAGTCGAGATGACATGCACTATATAAAGAG
>NZ_CAWNZT010000201.1:20295-26866 GCF_963878965.1 Aeromonas sp. HMWF015
AGCCTTATGCCACTCGCACCAGAAACTTCTCACCCTGTCCTTCGCGCTTGAAGCGCTCGAGCAGGGTAGGCAGTGCCTCGAAATTGCCCACCACCAGCGGCGGCAGGGTCAGCTCACCGCTCGCCATCTGCGCCATCATGGCGACACCGGCGGCCACCAGTCGGCTCCACTGCTTGTCGGTGCCAAAGGCGTGCTGGGCGCCCAGCGCAATCTCGTGCAACGAATGGCAATGGGCAAAGGCGGGCAGCGGATTGTGCGGGATGCGCCCGAGCACAGTCACCATGTGACCGTAGTAGCCAAGGGCGGGCAGCAGGCTCTCAGCCTGTTGGCTGGAGACCAGATCGATGATCCCCTCGAACGGCTCGTTGCCGTTGGCAGTCTGCAAGGTGGCCAGCCAGTCGGGATCCCGATAATCGGCCACCCCCTGCACACCGATCTGTTTGAGCCAGTGATGGTGGCGTGGGCTGGCGCTGGCAAAGACTCGCGCTCCTTGCTGGAGGGCGAGCTGTACCGCAAAGCGGCCTACACTGCTGCCAGCACCTGTGATGAGCAGCGCTTCCCCGTGCAGGCGCGGCAGCTTGGCCAGGGCCTGCCAGGCGGTGAGGCCGGGACAGGGCAGGGCGGCGGCCGCCTCGTCACTCAGGGCATCGGGCACTGGCAGCAGGGCGCGGGCTGGTACCCGGGTGTGGCGGGCAAAGCTGCCGTGGTGGCGCAGGTCGGTGTGATAGGCGACCCGGGCACCGAGGCGCAGATGGCTGACGTTGGCGCCGAGGGCCACGATAGTGCCCATGCCATCGACGCCGGGCACCTGACCCTCCTGCCAGTTGGAATGGCCATATTCGATCAGCTTCCAGTCCACCGGATTGAAGGCGATAACCCGATTGGCTACCAGTACCTCGTCAGGGGCGAGCGGTGCCAGGGGCAGATCGGCGAGGGTAAGCTGGGTCGGTTCACCGGGGGCATGCCAGCACCAGGCTTGGGTGTGATTCATGATGACTCCTTGTGAAAGCGAGGGGAGAGAAGAACGAGATCATTGCAGCAGTGATTCGGTCAGTCATATCACTGTTGCTAATGCGCAACAATACGGCAGGCCCCAACCTGTGGGGCCTGCTTTACGTGGCCGGTTCGCCATTGGTAATCAGCGGCTGGCTGCTGCGTCATCGGCCTGATAGACGGGGTAGTCGGTCAACCCCTTCTCACCACCGCCAAACAGGGTGGCCGGATCGTGGGGGGCCAGCGGATAGCCGTGGCGCAGCCGGTTCGGCAGATCCGGGTTGGCAACGAAGGGGCGGCCAAAGCCAATCATGTCGGCCCAGCCCGCGTCGAGGGCGGCGCGAGCCCGCTCGCCATCATATTTGCCGGCATAGATCAGGGTGTTGGGGAAGGCATCCCGCAGACCCTGCTTGAAGTTCTCCGGCATCAGGGGGGCATCGTCCCAGTCCGCCTCGGCAATGTGCAGGTAGACCACGTTGAGCTGGCCCAGCAGGCGGGCGGCGGCCAGATAGGTCTCCTGCGGATTGGCATCCACGGTGCCGTTGAGGGTGGTGAGCGGCGCAAGACGCACCCCGACACGTTCGGCCCCGATTTCGCTACTAACCGCTTCTGTCACCTCTTTGAGAAAGCTCAGCCGGTTTTCCAGCGATCCGCCGTAGCCGTCGGTGCGGGCGTTGGATTCGGAGTCGAGGAACTGGTTAATGAGGTAGCCGTTGGCGGCGTGCAGCTCGATGCCGTCAAAACCGGCGCTGATGGCGTTGCGAGCTGCCTGACGAAACTGGCCCACCACCGCATGGATATCGGTCTGAGTCATGGCGCGCGGAGTGACGGTCTCGACAAAGCCCGGCGCATCGCTGCCGTTATCGACGAACACCTTGACGCCCACTGCGGGCAGGGCTGAAGCGGAGATGGGCTGGGCGCCGCCGATGTTGTCCGGATGGGTGACCCGGCCCACGTGCCAGAGCTGGGCGAAGATGTTGCCCCCCTTGGCGTGCACGGCATCGGTCACCCCTTTCCAGCCAGCGATCTGCTCGGCGCTGTAGATCCCCGGCGTCCAGGCATAGCCCTTACCCATGGGGTCGATTTGGGTGCCTTCGCTGATGATCAGGCCCGCCTCGGCGCGCTGGGCGTAGTAGCTCGCCATCATGGCGTTGGCCACATCACCCGGCTGACTGGCACGGGAGCGGGTCATGGGGGGCATGACGATGCGGTTGGCAAGGTGCAGCTGGCCGAGGCGCAGCGGGCAGAACAGGTGATCGTGGCTCATCTTGAGTTCCTCATGGTGGAAGTGAGGCCACTTTATGCCGCCATCTTGTTGTGAAAAAGAGGGGTAATTGCACAAGAGAATTGTGCTTGATGCAGCAATCAGCACAAACCGTTAGGAAAGAGGCGTTTAGGCATAAAAAAGAGGGCCGTCTGACCCTCTTCTGTATTCTGCTGGTGGCAGGCTCAAGCCGTGGCGGGCATCACTTTCACCCGCTCGATGCGCCGCTCGCTCACCTCGATCACCTCGAAGTTGAGCTGCTGCAGTTGCAACTGCTGGCCCGGGGTGGGCAGGGTGCCGAAGTGGGAGAGCAGCATGCCCGCCAGGGTCACGTACTCGTCGCTCTCGCTCACCAGCCCCTCGTGCTCCAGCACCTGCTCCACATGGTGGATGTTGGTGCTGCCGTTGATCAGCCACCCTTCGCCATCGCGCACTATATCCGGGGTTTCGTCCTCGTCCGGCAGCTCGCCGACGATGGCCTCCAGCAGATCGTGGGTGGTGACCAGCCCCTGGATCACGCCAAACTCGTCGGAGACCAGAATAAGGCTCCCCTTGGCTTTGCGCAGCTCCGCCAGCAGGCGGATCACGTTGATGGTCTGCGGCACGATAATGGGGTCGTTCTGCTTGGCCAGTTCGCTCAAAGATTGCCCTTCGTTCAAGGCAAACAGCAAGTCGCGCGCCTTGACCACTCCGATCACCTCGTCCAGATCCCCGTCACAGATAGGGAACAGGCTGTGGGGCTCGCGCTGCAACAGGGCGCGGATCTCGTCGCTGGAGTCGTTGATGTCGATCCAGGTCATCTCCGAGCGCGGGGTCATGATGGTGCGAATGGAGCGCTCGGCCAGCGACAGTACGCCGGTCACCATATAGCGCTCCTCCTCGCCAAAGCTCACCGGCGCTACGGCAGGGGCATCCAGATCGTCATCCGGCTGATCCTGATAGGCCTTGCTGCCCATCAATTTGAAGATGGCGGCGGTGGTGCGCTCGCGCAGGGGCTGTTTGGATTCGTGACGCATGGCGCTGCGCTGGGCCAGCTGGTTGAAAAACTCGATCAGCACCGAGAAGCCGATGGCTGCGTAGAGGTAGCCCTTCGGAATGTGGAAGCCGAATCCTTCCGCCACCAGGCTGAAGCCGATCATCAGCAGGAAGCTCAGACAGAGCACCACCACGGTGGGGTGGGCGTTGACGAAACGGGTCAGCGGTTTGGAGGCGAGCACCATCACCACCATGGCGATGGTCACGGCGGCCATCATCACGCCAAGGTGTTCCACCATGCCGACGGCGGTGATGATGGAGTCGAGCGAGAAGACCGCATCGAGCACCAGAATTTGGGCGATCACCACGCCGAAGCTGGCGTAGGCGCCGACCGGGCCATCATCCTGGGGTTTGGCTTCCAGCCGCTCATGCAGCTCGGAGGTGGCCTTGAACAGCAGGAACAGGCCGCCCCCCATCAGGATCAGATCCCGACCGGAGAAGGGGTGATCCCACAGGTGCAAAATCGGGGTGGTCAGGGTGACCAGCCAGGACATGATACTCAAGAGCCCAAGTCGCATCAGCAGGGCCAGCGACAGGCCGATGATGCGCGCCTTGTCCCGTTGGGCGGGCGGCAGTTTTTTCACCAGGATGGCGATAAAGACCAGGTTGTCGATCCCCAGCACGATTTCCAGAATGATCAGGGTAAACAGACCAATCCAGATATGGGGATCCAGCAGCAATTCCATTGTATGACCTCAATAAAAACAGACAGAGCAGAGAGTGATCACGGCGCACGATGGCCGCAGTAACAGCAAGGCAAAGGTGTTATTCAGAGGCGCTGATGAAGCAGAAAAAGATAGGCTTTGACAGAGAGAGACGAAGGGCAACTTCGGGGATTGTCCATGATGGGCAATAAAACCTCGGGTGAAAAATGAGCCCTGATGATAGCGGCTGGCGCCAATTTGGCAAGAGTAGTGTCAGTGGGGCGTGATGGGGTTGTGATGCGACAGGGGGAGGCAGCGGTGCCGCTCTCCCCCGTGCGGTCGTTACAACCAGCGCTTTTCGCGGGTGAAACAGACCGACAGCCAGGCATCCCCCAGGGTGTCGCCGAGGCGAGACCAGAGCTCCTGACGCAGGGCATCCTGACGTTCGACGGGCCACTCCTGACCCGGCGCCACCAGAATGTTCAATTCCAGATCGAAGCGGCGACCGCTTTTGGCCAGATGGCTGTAGCACTCGATGCCGTGGCGCTGGCGCAGCGCCTCGATCTCCTGCTCGACTTGCCGTGGCACATCCCCCTTGGGGGCGATCTTCAACACTTCCCGCAGGTTGCGACCGAGCACCTTGATGGGAATGAGGGTGGCGCAGAGGGCCAGCAGCGAGACCAGCACCGGGTCTATGTAGCGGTTGTATTGGCCGTAGCCGATGGCATCGAGGCCGATGGCGACCACAAAGCCAATCAGCAGAGTGGCGCTGAGCAGGGTATCCACCAGCCACTCCTTGGAGTCGACCCGCACCAGCTCGGAGTCTACCTGTTCGGCAACCTGGGCTTCGATACGATAGATGATGGCGCAGAAGAAGGTGGAGACGGCGGCATAGATAAGGGCGTGGCCGAGATCGATCTCCCGTCCGCCATCCAGCAGGGTGGTGATGCCGCTATAGAGAGCGCCAAGGCAGAGCAGCAGAATAATGGTGCCATTGATGACGTTGGTGATGGGCTCGAAGTGGGCATAGCCGTACTGGAAGCGCGCATCGGAAGGGCGGGTAACGAGATAGGCGGTAACAAGACCGAGGCCCGTCATGCCCATGCTGAACAGGGTGAAGATACCATCGAGCATGATGGCGTTGGAACCGACGAAGAGGCCGTAGCCGATGCCGAAGATGGCAAAGGTAATACAACCGAACAGCGACAGGGTAAGCGCCTGTTTTTCGGTGGTGACCAGCGTACTGATAACATGGCTGTGGTGAGCCATAAAAGTCCTCCTTTCAAATGGTGAATATTGCCAAGCGCAAGCGGTTTTCTAGCTGATATACTGCCCGCTCACATGTGAGCGGACTGGCCTGATTGCCATTGACAGGCGGCTGGCCAGTCGTTGTCGCCGGCGTGCCGGCATCAAGCAAAGGATGGGAACAAGGATTCATGATCCCGAGACTCGATTACCAGGACAGTTTGTCACCCGCAACCCTGCAGTTTCTTGAGTTGCTAGAGCGCAGCGCATTTCGTGGTGATATCGAAAAGTCTTATGCAAGCCGGTTGGCGATGGCGACGGATAACAGCGTCTATCAGGTAGTACCTCAGGCGGTTCTCTATCCGCGCAGTGCGGACGACATAGCAGCAATGCTCAAGCTGGCCGCAGAGCCGGCGTTCGCCGCCTTGAGTTTTTTCCCTCGTGGTGGCGGTACCGGCACCAATGGTCAGTCATTGGGCGGCGGCATTATCGTCGATCTCTCCCGTTATATGAACCAGATCATGGAAATTAATCTGGAGGAGGGGTGGGTACGTGCCCAGGCCGGGGTGGTAAAAGACCAGCTCAATGCCTATCTCAAGCCTCACGGCTATTTCTTCTCGCCGGATCTCTCCACCTCCAACCGCGCCACCTTAGGGGGCATGATCAACACAGATGCCTCGGGGCAGGGGTCGCTGGTCTACGGCAAAACCTCGGATCACGTGCTTAGCCTCAAAGCGGTGCTGGAGAATGGCGATATCATGGCCACCGAGCCGCTGACCGGTGAGCGACTGGCCGACAAGCTGGCGCTGGAGAATCGGGAAGGGGAGATCTATCGCACCCTCTATCGTATCGGCAAGGAGCGCCGCGCCGACATCGAGGCGACCTTCCCCAAGCTCAACCGCTTTCTGACCGGTTACGATCTCAAGCACCTCTATCAACCCGATACCGATACGCTGGATGTCAGCCGGGTACTGTGCGGTTCGGAAGGGTCTCTCGGCTTTATCACCGAAGCCAAACTCAATATCACTCCTATCCCGCGTTATCGCACTCTGGTCAACGTCAAGTACGACAGCTTCCCCTCCGCCCTGCGCAATGCCCCCTTTATGGTGCAGGCGCAGGCTCTCTCGGTGGAGACGGTGGACTCCCGGGTGCTCGGGCTGGCCCGCGCCGACATCATCTGGCATTCGGTGAAAGAACTTATTCAGGATGTGCCCGGCAAGGATCTGCAGGGACTCAACATTGTCGAGTTTGCCGATACCGACGAGGCGGAACACAAGACCAAGGTAGCGGAGCTCTGCCGCCGTATCGACGACCTGCTGGCCAAGGGTGAGGCGGGGATCATCGGCTATCAGGTGTGTGACCACCTGCCGAGCATCGAAACCATCTACAC
>NZ_CAWNZT010000201.1:26876-41818 GCF_963878965.1 Aeromonas sp. HMWF015
ACGCCGAAGGGCGCAAGAAGCCGGTGGCCTTCACTGAAGACACCGCCGTGCCGCCAGAGTCACTGGCCGATTTCATCATGGAGTTTCGCGCCCTGCTGGATGCCCACGGCCTCGACTACGGCATGTTCGGCCACGTCGATGCCGGTGTGCTGCATGTGCGCCCGGCGCTGGATTTGTGCGATCCCGAGCAGGAGGTGCTGCTGCGCCGCATCTCCGATCAGGTGGTAGCGCTCACCGCCAAATATGGCGGTCTGATGTGGGGCGAGCATGGCAAGGGCTTTCGCTCCGAATACAGCCCCGCCTTCTTTGGAGAGCTGTGGGAAGAGCTGCAGCGGGTCAAGGGGGCGTTCGACCCGACCAACCGTATCAACCCGGGCAAGATCTGTATCCCCTACGGTAGCGGCGCCGAGCTGGTGTCGGTGGATGGCCCCAAGCGCGGCAAGTATGACCGCCAGATCCCGCTCGCGGTGCGCACCAGCTACACCCGCGCCATGGATTGCAACGGCAATGGTCTCTGCTTCACCTTCGAGACCGACTCCCCCATGTGCCCCTCGGTCAAGATCAGCCGTGATCGCCGCCACTCCCCCAAGGGGCGGGCGGGACTGATGCGCGAATGGTTGCGTCAGCTGGCGGAGCAGGGGTTCGATCCGCTGGCGGAAGAGGTGGCACTGCAATCCGGTGGCGTGCGCTTCAAACAGCTGGTGGACAAGGTGCGCAACAGCTGGGCCAAACAGCGAGGCGAGTATGATTTCTCCCACGAGGTGATGGAGGCGATGGCGGGCTGCCTTGCCTGCAAGGCGTGCACCAGCCAGTGCCCAATCAAGGTGGATGTGCCCGATTTTCGCGCCCGCTTTATGCAGCTTTATCATGGCCGCTACCTGCGCGCCCCCAAGGATTACTTCGTCGGCACGGTGGAGAGCTATGCGCCGTTGCTTGCCAAGGCGCCGAAGCTGGTCAACTTCTTCCTCGAAAAAGAGTGGGCCCAGAAGGCGACCGAGAAGAGCATCGGCATGGTCGATGTGCCGCTGCTCTCGGTGCCGACCCTTGCCGAGAGCCTGCACGATAACCGCGCCCGCTATTTTGATCTGCCGGGTCTGGAGCGGATGAGCGCCGAGCAGCGCAAGCAGGTAGTGCTCATCGTGCAGGATCCCTTCACCAGTTATTACGATGCCCCCGTGGTGCGCGACCTGGTGAAACTCGCCAGCAAACTCGGCTTCCAGCCCTACCTGCTGCCTTTTAAACCGAACGGTAAACCCCAGCATATCAAGGGGTTCCTGCGCGCCTTTGCCCGCACTGCTGCCAACAGCGCCCAGTTCCTCAACAAGGTGGCGGCGCTTGGCATTCCCATGGTGGGGGTGGATCCGGCCATGGTGCTTTGCTATCGCGACGAGTATGCCAAGGCGTTGGGGTCGGCTCGCGGCGATTTTCAGGTGTTGTTGCCGCAGGAGTGGCTGCTCTCGCTGCCGGTAGATCAGTTGCCTGCTCGAACCGACAAGACCAAGAGCGAGGAGGGGAGCGAGCCCTGGTATCTCTTTGCCCACTGCACCGAGAAGACCGCCAAGCCCTCCACTCACGGTGACTGGAGCACCCTGTTTGACCGCTTCGGGGCCAGTTTGCAGCCGGTCTCTGTGGGTTGCTGCGGTATGGCGGGCACCTATGGTCACGACGTCAAACAGGTGGAGAACTCCAAGGGCATCTATGGGTTGAGCTGGGCCGACCCGCTTGCCCGTCTACCCAAAGCGCGCTGTCTGGCAACTGGCTATTCGTGCCGCAGTCAGGTCAAGCGGATGGAGGGGGAAAAGCTCAAACATCCATTGCAAGCCCTGCTGGAGCTGCTTTGATGCTGACGTTTCCCAAGCGGTTTCGGGTGCCGAAGGCCTATCGGCACCCACGTTTCTTGCTGTTACCCGCCACTCCCGCTCAGGCGGTGGTGGAGTTTGTCGCCATGTTGCGCGAGCGCGAGCAGCTCCATCAGCTGTTTCGCCCGAACGATATCTGGCCCTCCGCTAACTTCAGCCTGAGCCAGCACGAAGGAGATCTGGAGTGGCAGCAGTCGGAGTTTCTGGCCAAGCGCTCGTTCGCCTATGGCCTATGGAGTCCGGATCGGGAGCCGCAATTTTGGGGTGGGGTTTATCTCTACCCCTCGGTGTTGCCAGAGGTAGCGGTGGAGCTCTTCTTCTGGAAGGTGGCCGAGGCGCCTATCACGGATGAGGAGCTGGAGATTCAGCTGCGCGACTGGCTCGCCAGGGTGTGGCAGTGGCCAGAACCTCGTCTGCCGGGGCGAGAAGTGCCTTGGTCCGAGTGGCCCGGCATTACCTACCCTTGGTGATATCCCGCTTAAGGGCATGATTGTGTAACACGCAGCTCCGGGTCGGGGCTGCGTTGTTACCACGTCACCCGGTAACCAACAACTCACATAACTGAACCATTTTGCCGATGGAGGGCGTTTCACTCATATCGGTACGCATTCATCGCTTACATAAGGAGTCTGCTCGCAATGAGTCACGATATTGCGCCCATCTGGCGTAAACCCATGAGTCTGGAGGGGCTCAATGCCACCTCTCGCAACACCCTGATGGCCCATCTCGATATCGTCTACACCGCTTTTGGCGCCGATTGGCTGGAAGCGACCATGCCAGTGGATCATCGCACTCACCAGCCCCTTGGCATGTTGCATGGTGGCGCATCCGTGGTGCTGGCGGAAACCTTGGGATCGATTGCCGCCAATATGGCGGTCGGGCCAGATAGCTACTGTGTGGGGTTGGAGGTGAATGCCAACCATCTGCGAGCCAAGCGGGAAGGGGTGGTGACCGGGCGTTGTGAGCCGCTCCATCTGGGAGCAACAACCCAGGTGTGGCAGATTGAAATTCGGGACGAACGGATGCGTTTATTGTGCACCAGCCGACTGACCATGGCGGTGCTCAAACACAAGCGGGGCAAGGACTCCAGCGAGGAGTGATCTGCAATAACGCACTATGAGTGCAAAATAAGCAAGCCATACTCGTCAGATCCCTCTATAATTGCCAACGTCTTGAGAGGCTTATCACATTTTTCAAGACAGCAGAACAAAGTGGCGCTATAATCGCCGCCTTTTTGCTATTCCGCGGTGTTAGCCGCCTGCCTTAATCTGGAAGAATCTATGTCTGATACCGAACAACTGCCCCTTTTTAGTGAGCTTGGACTGGCCGCGCCTGTATTGAAAGCGCTGCAGGACGTGGGCTATGAGCGCCCGTCACCGATCCAGGCCGCAGCAATTCCCCACCTGATGGCGGGACACGATCTGCTGGGGCAGGCGCAAACCGGTACAGGGAAGACCGCTGCTTTTGCCTTGCCTCTGTTGTCTCGTCTGGAAGCTGGTAACCGCAACACCCAGATCCTGGTGCTGGCGCCTACCCGCGAACTGGCGCTGCAAGTGGCTGAAGCGTGCCAACGCTACGCCCACCACATGCCGGATTTCCACGTACTGCCCATCTACGGCGGTGCCTCCTACGAAACCCAGACCCGCGCCCTGCGTCGCGGTGCCCAGGTTGTCGTCGGTACCCCAGGCCGCGTGATGGACCTGATCCGTCGCAAGAACCTGGACCTCTCCGGCCTGAAAGCCCTGGTACTGGATGAAGCTGATGAAATGCTGCGTATGGGCTTCATCGACGACGTGGACTGGATCATGGAGCAGTGCCCGAGCACTCGTCAGGTTGCCCTGTTCTCTGCCACCATGCCGGAGCAGATCCGTCGCGTGGCCCAGAAGCACCTGAAGCAGCCCAAAGAGATCAAGATCGCCTCCAAGACTGCTACCGCTACCACTATTCGCCAGCGCTACTGGCAGGTAACCGGTCTGCACAAGCTGGATGCCATGACCCGTCTGCTGGAAGTGGAATCCTACGAAGCCCTGCTGGTGTTCGTACGTACCAAGAACGCTGCCGAAGAGCTGGCAGGCAAGCTGGCCGCCCGTGGTCACGCCTGTGAAGCGCTGCATGGCGACATCCCGCAGAAACTGCGTGAGCGTACCGTCGACAAACTGCGTCAAGGCCAGCTGGATATCCTGATCGCCACCGACGTTGTCGCCCGTGGTCTGGACGTTGAGCGCATTACTCACGTAGTGAACTACGACATTCCGTACGACACCGAATCTTACGTTCACCGTATCGGCCGTACCGGTCGTGCCGGTCGTAAAGGCGAAGCCATCCTGTTCGTTGCTCCGCGCGAGCGTCGCATGCTGCGCGCCATCGAGCACGCAACTCGTCAGGCCATCGAGCCGATGAAGATGCCGAGCACCGAGGACATCAACCAGCATCGTCTGGCTAAGTTCAAAGAGCGCATCCGCGAAACCATGATGGGTGAAGAGCTCGAGATCTACCACAACCTGGTAAACGAGCTGATCGAAGAGGATTCTGCCGATCCGCTGGAGCTGGCTGCTGCATTGGCCAAGCTGGTACAGGGTGACCAACCGCTGCTGCTGGATGACTCCATTCCGGATCCGCTGCTGAACGCTGGCAACGATCGTGGTGGCTTCGAGCGCCGTGACTTCAACGACCGTGGCGGTCGTGATTTCGGTGACCGTGGCGATCGTCCTGCCCGTCGCATGCCGTCCCTGGAGCCGCGTCCGCTGAAAGACAACCCGGATGTGGAGATGGAGCGCTACCGCGTAGACGTGGGTGCCCATCACGGCGTCAAGCCGGGCCAGATCGTGGGCGCCATCGCCAACGAAGCGAACATCGAGAGCCGCTTCATCGGCAACATCGACATCGCTGATGACTTCTCCACCGTCGATCTGCCGAAAGGCATGACCGCCGATGTACTGGAAGTGATCAAGAAAGCCCGTGTTTGCCAGCGTCCGCTGCAAATCACCCGCTACACCGAAGTGCCTGCCGGTGGCAACACCAGCAGCCGTCCGCCCCGTGGTGATCGTCCGTTCCGTGGTGACCGTCCTTTCAACAAGGATCGCCGTCCCCAGGGTGACCGTCCGTTCAACAAGAGCGGGGAGCGCCGTGAAGGTGGCTTCAACAAAGATCGCAAATTCGGTGGCAAGCGTCGCGAAAGCTGATTGCTGATCCCGTTATGAAGAAGGCCGCTCATTGAGCGGCCTTTTTTTCTGCCTGCGGTTTACCCTGTGTTCTTACTGAACGCCAGATCGGCATAAGCCGTTAAATGGGGGAGCGCATGATGGCCACTATTTGATGACTGGATGTCGGGGAAAGAGAGAACGCCTTTCTACTCGAAAGGCTCGGGTGTCATCCGCCGTTATGCCATAGATCAGGGCATGCAGCCGTTTCTCTGTATTGGCAGGCGTTGAGCGAATCGATAGTGCAGTACATCATTGTGCAATATTGTGCAATCCATAGGTGCTCGCCAGAGAGAAGAACAATCTTATGATCTCAAGGTCAGGCGTTGTGAAGTGTGCAATTGGGCGGATGGTTGTACGGGGAGTGACAGCATTGCGCCCGCTGACTCCGGCAATCGTAAGGGGTGGCGACTAGTTGGCCGCTCAGAGGCTTTGTCTGGCAGGCAGCCATTATTCATATCGAGTGGGGTAATTGGTTGGCATCAATGAAGAAGGCGACCATCTGGTCGCCTTCTCGTTGTGCATTGTGACGTGCAGAGTTCGCAGCCTGAAGGGCTATCAGAGCACCATGGCGGCAATCCAGCCGAAGATCACCAGCGGGATGTTGTAGTGAATAAAGGTGGGCACCACGCTGTCCCAGATATGGTCGTGCTGGCCGTCGGCGTTGAGGCCGGAGGTGGGGCCCAGCGTCGAGTCGGAGGCCGGTGAACCCGCATCCCCCAGCGCGCCAGCGGTACCAACCAGTGCGATGATCGCCATCGGTGAGAAGCCGAGCTGCAGACAGAGCGGCACATAGATGGTGGCGATGATGGGCACGGTGGAGAAGGAGGAGCCGATCCCCATGGTGATAAGCAGACCCACCAGCAGCATCAAGAAGGCGGCGATCCCCTTGTGCTGACCGATGCCGGAGGCGACCACCTGAACCAGAGAGTCGACCCCGTGGGTCGCCTTCATCACGGCGGCAAAACCGGCGGCGGAGATCATGATGAAGCCGATCAGCGACATCATCCGCACCCCCTGAGTGAAGGCATCCTGGCTTTCGCGAAACTTGATGACGCCGCCGCAGGTGAAGATGACAAAACCGGCCAGTGCACCCAGTACGATGCTGTTGGTCATCAGTTGCAGCCCCAGCGCTACGCCAATGGCCAGCAGGGCCACCCAGATGTGGGTGAGGTTGAGCTCGACCGCTTCGGGCTCGGCATCCAGGATCTTGGCCAGATCGTACTGGCGCGGTTTGCGATAGCTGATGAATACCGCAATCAGCAGGCCCAGTACCATACCGGCAACCGGAATAGCCATCGCCAGCGGGATCTGGCTGGTGGTGATGGGCACGCCGTTATCAATCAGGTTCTTGGCCAGAATGTTGTTCAGGAAGATGCCGCCAAAGCCGACCGGCAGCACCATATAGGTGGCTGTCAGGCCAAAGGTGATGACACAGGCCACCTGACGACGGTCGATCTGCATCTGCGCCATCACATGCAGCAGCGGCGGGATCAGGATGGGAATAAAGGCGATGTGAACCGGGATCAGGTTTTGGGACGAGATCGCCACGGCCAGCACGGAAGAGAGCAGCAGGGTTTTGACCCACATGATGCGGGTCGAGCTGGCATCCTTGCCCAACTGGTTGATCACCTTGCGGGCCAGCAGGTCGGTGATCCCGGAGCGGGAGATGGCAACCGCAAAGGCGCCCAGCATGGCGTAGGAGAGGGCAATCTCGGCGCCACCGCCCAGGCCACCGCTGAAGGTGGTGAGGGTATCGGTCAACGACAGCCCACCGACCAGGCCGCCAGCAATGGCCCCCAGCGCCAGCGAGACCACCACATTGATCCGCAGCAGACTGAGCACCAGCATCAGCCCGACTGCGATAACAACTGGATTCATTTGATTTCCTTATAGTTTGTTATTGCTGTCTGTCATGTGAAGGGGAGTTAGTTTGCGAAAAATGTGACAAATGTCGAGTAAAAAATCAGTCAAACCGCTCATATCGCAGCAGCATGTGGCACAAGGTTGCTCAACATGAGGGTTTGTAACCTGTTTGTCTCCGTGCATCCCGTGCGCAGCGGTGGATAGTGACCTTGATAGCGATCTCCGGTGCGCCGTGCAATCAATCACTTCCCCAAAAAAGCAAAGGCTGCCAGTGGCAGCCTTCATTCGTTTATTCTTGCCCCTCATCGTCGGCAGGGGCATCGGTTGTGTCATCATCCGGATGCGCTGGCGGCCAGCCCCCCATGCTCTTCCAGCGGTTAACGATATGACAGAACAGCTCTGTGGTGCGTTCGGTGTCATAGAGGGCAGAGTGCGCCTCTTTATTGTCAAACGGGATGCGGGCGCTCTGGCACGCTTTGGCCAGCACGGTCTGACCCAGCGCCAATCCGGAGAGGGCTGCGGTGTCGAAAGTGGCAAACGGGTGGAACGGATTGCGCTTGAGGCCAGCGCGCTCGGCGGCAGCCATCACGAAGCCGTGATCAAAGGTGGCGTTGTGGGCCACTATGATGGCGCGGCCGCAATCCTGCTCCTTCATCCCCTTGCGGATCCCCTTGAAGATCTCGGTCAGCGCCTCTTTTTCCGAGACAGCGCCACGCAACGGGTTGTAGGGGTCGATGCCGGTGAACTCCAGCGCGGCCTTTTCCAGGTTGGCCCCTTCGAAGGGCTCGACATGAAAGTGGAATACCTGATCGGGAACGAGCCAGCCCTGCTCATCCATTTTCAGGGTGTAGGCCGCGATTTCGAGCAGGGCATCGGTCTTGGCGTTGAACCCGGCAGTTTCAACATCGATGACGACGGGGTAAAAACCACGGAAACGGCCCTTGAGGGTATGAACTGCGTCGGTCATGGGATCTCGGTCGGGATAAAATGAGGCGGCATTATGGCAAAAAAGCACAGGCTTGTCCCCCCATCCCACGCAGTCGGCTGCGGCAAGGTGGCGCTCGATTTAATATCTGTGCAGCCACCAGCGGGCGGCAATCAGCGCCGTGAGCGTGCCCAACAGGGCGCTGGCCAGCACATCCACCGGCCAGTGCATACCCATCACCATGCGCGACAGACCAATCCCCAGCGCCCACAACGGTAGCAGCCAGGCGCCTGTGGGGGCTCGGGCCAGCCAGATAAGGCCAAAGAACTGGGCCAGGCTGATGGCGGCGATGCTGTGGCCGGAGGGGAAGGCGTAGTTTACCTCGGCCTGCCAGTGGTGGCCGAGCCATTCTGGCAGGGCCAGCAACTGGCTGGCGGCGTGAACCTGTTCACTGCGCACATCGACGCTACTGGCGTAGAAGTGCTTGATGGCCGGGATCAGCGACTGACTCTCAAGCCAGAGCAGATAGGGTCTGGGCTCTTCGGTCAGGTGCTTGATCAGGCTTTTGAGCACCCAGTCGCTGGCAAGCAGGGCCGCCAGTGCACACCCCAGCGCAATGAAGGAGGCCCATTCCAGTCTCAGTTTGTAGCGAGTCAGCATCAGCAAGAGGGCGCCACTGATCCCTATCCCGGGAATATCGACCATGCGGGTGAGGGCGTATGACCACCATAGCCAGCCTGATTGCAGGGAGCCGGTCAGAAAAGGCTGCCAGGGCAGGGTGGCGAGCAGTAACAGGGGCAGGATCAACAGGGCTGTGAATCCAAGCACCTGACTGCGGGTGAGTGAAGCGGTTGACACTGAGTGCGACGAAGCGTGTGGCGGCATGGTGGATATGGGCGATCGCGAAAAAGAGGGGCATTGTGCCACCGTGATATGCCCGGACAAAGCCGAGCAGCACGTTTGTTACCTCTGCTTACACATTTGTGGCGACATCCTCTGTTTTAGCGGGTTGATGGAGAGGCTGCCGCGCAATGTGGTCCCGTTTCGTGCCGGATTGCATCACAGGCTGAAATCTCGGGCGGCTTTGCGCTAGAATGGCGCCCCCGTGGCGGTTGTGACCAAAGAGAGCCCGATGAAGATAGTCGTTGATGAGAATATGCCCCATGCCGTGGAGCTGTTTGCCGAATTTGGCGAGGTGATCCCCTTGCCCGGACGGCAGATGCAGGCCCGCGATCTGCTGGATGCCGATGTGCTGCTGGTGCGTTCGGTCACCCGCGTCAACGGCGATTTGCTGGCGACCAGCCCCAAACTCTGGTTTGTCGGCACCGCCACCATAGGCACAGACCATGTGGACAAGGCCCTGCTGGCAAGCCGCAATATTCCCTTCTTCAGCGCCCCCGGTTGCAACAAGTATTCGGTGGGGGATTATGTGCTCTCAGCCCTGCTGGTGCTGGCGGAGCGCTATGAACTCGACCTCTCGGCCATGACTTTGGCGGTGATTGGCGCGGGCAATACTGGCAAGTGCGTGGCTGGCAAGGCCCAAGCGCTCGGCATGCGGGTACTGCGCTGCGATCCACCCAAGGCGCGTAATACCCCCGATGCGGGCTTTGTCGATTATCAGACCGCTCTTGGTGCCGATATCGTCAGTTTCCATGTGCCCATTACCCGTGAAGGGCCGGATGCCACCTACCATCTGCTCGATGCCGAACAGATTGCCGCGCGCCCTGCCGGACAGATCCTGATCAACGCATCCCGTGGCGAGGTGTGGGATAACCGGGCCCTGCTGGCGCGCCAGTTGAGCGATAAGCCGTTGCGACTGGTGATGGATGTGTGGGAGAACGAGCCCGAGCCACTGGCTGCGCTGGTGCCCCATACCGAGATTGCCACCCCCCATATCGCCGGTTACAGCCTGGAGGGGAAGGCCCGCGGTACCTGGATGCTCTATCAGGCGCTCTGCCAGCAGCTGGGACGCCAGCCTCGTCAGGATTTGAGTCAGCTGTTGCCCGCCCCCGATGTGCAGGCAGTGGTGCCGGGCCGCGCACCGGATCAGGCGTTGATCAAGCAGCTGGTGCATCTGGTCTATGACGTGCGTCGCGATGATGCCCGTTTCCGGGCCCGACTCGGCTTGCCCGGCAGCTTTGACGAGCAGCGCAAACGCTATCCCGAGCGCCGTGAACTATCCTCCCTGCAGGTTGAGGGTGCGTTTGCTGACCAGGCGCTGGGCGAGCTGGGATTTGCGCTGTCATGCCCCTGAATCGGGGCCTGGGAGTTGGAAGATAACCGGAAGGGGTGAGCCGTACTGGCTACCTCGCCCCCATTTTTTTACTGAGCTGGCGCAGATACTACAGCGCTGGCTCAGCCATATCAGGCAGCGTTATCTCGCCGTGCGAGCGCCTGCCGACCATGGCGCCACCCGGCGCCATTGCAGCATTATCAGAGGAGAACAGAATGAGCCAGCAGTTTAACGTAGCGGTATTGGGTGCCAGCGGCGCCGTGGGTCAGGCGATGATCGAGATCCTGGAAGAGCGCGAATTTCCGGTAGCGACCCTCTATCCGCTGGCTTCCGGCCGCAGCGCCGGTGATACCGTGCGCTTTGGCGGCAAGAACCTCGAGATCCTCGATGTGGAGGTGTTTGACTGGAGCCAGGTGCAGATCGCACTCTTCTCCGCCGGGGCCGAGGTCTCTGCCAAGTGGGCACCGATTGCTGCCGAGCATGGCTGCATCGTCATCGACAACACCTCCTGCTTCCGTTACGACGAAGATATTCCGCTGGTGATCCCGGAAGTGAACCCGGATGCGCTGGCCGATTTTCGCAATCGCAACATCATCGCCAATCCCAACTGCTCCACCATCCAGATGCTGGTGGCCCTGAAGCCGCTGCACGACGAAGTGGGCATTGCCCGCATCAACGTGGCCACCTATCAATCCGTGTCAGGCTCCGGCAAAGAGGGGGTCAGCGAGCTGGCGGGTCAGACCGCTCATCTGCTCAACGGTCGTCCGGTGGAACCGACCCTCTATCCGCAACAGATCGCCTTTAACCTGATCCCGCAGATCGACAGCTTCACTGACAACGGCTACACCCGTGAAGAGATGAAGATGGTATGGGAAACCCAGAAGATCCTAGGGGATGCCAGTATTGCCGTGAACCCCACCTGCGTGCGGGTGCCTGTCTTCTACGGCCACGCCGAGGCGGTACACGTCGAACTACACCAGCCGCTCGATGCCGAACAGGTCAAGGACCTGCTGCGCAATGCGCCGGGTGTGACCCTGTTTGATGACGAAGGGGACTATCCGACCCCGGTGCGTGACGCAACCGGCAAGGATGAGGTGCTGGTGGGCCGGGTACGCCAGGATATTTCTCATCCAAGTGGTATCAATATGTGGATCGTGGCCGATAACGTTCGTAAGGGCGCGGCAACCAACAGTGTACAGATTGCCGAGCTTCTAGTTCGCGACTATCTGTAAGGCTGGTCAGATGCCACCGATGCGCAGCAGGGAGTGCTGCGCATCCGGCCTGTGATCAAACCGGGGTGTGACCCATGCCGCACTCCGTCACTTCAAGATTCTGTTGCGATATCAACTGATTAAGTTTTTTCCTACACTCAGGGTCAAGTTGGGTGCTAAATGTGTCGGACTGCTGGCTTGCCAGGCGAGCCTGATTTATATTGAACCGACTGTTTTGGGGTAACTATCCAGATTTTTCAATGTGATAGGGCCGTCATACGAAGGAACGAATATGGGACATTCCCGCATAACATTGGCAACGCTACTCGCATTGGGTCTGCTGGGCACCGTCCAGGCTGAAGACTCGGCGCGGGAGCCTTTTTTTGTCGAGCTAAAAGGCCCTGACGAACCCGCACCTCCCGCCGTCAATTCCCAGCCGCTGGCGCAGCCGGTCGCCAGACCTGCCGCACAACCGGTGCGTACAACCGCCCAGCCGGTGGTGCGTCAGGTCACTGCCAATGCCGGTAGCTATGGCCCTGTTCGTCCGACCGATACCCTATGGAGCCTGGCGAGCAAATATCGCCCCTCCAATCGGGTCAGCGTCTACCAGACCATGGTGGCGATTTACGAGAAAAACCCCCGCAGTTTTGCCGATGGCAATATCAACCACATTCTGGTGGGGTCCCGCATTCTGCTGCCGACCGCGGCCGAGGCGAGCGTCATCACTGATGCTCAGGCTCGCGCCAAGTTCCGCAGCGACAACGCCAGCTGGAAGGGGTTAAGCCCCAAATATCTGGCTGACAAGCAGGCCCATACCGCCAAGCCGGCTGCCGCCAAACCCGCGAAGGTTGAAGCCGCCAAGACCGAGCCGGTGAAGGCTGCGCCTGCGCCGCTGCCAGTGGCGAAAGCCGCCCCCATTCCAGCCCCGGTGGTGGCACCGCAACCGGCGGCTGAAACCAAAGAAGTGGCCAAGGTGAGCGAGCCTGCGCCGAAAGAGGCGGTAGCACCTGCTCCGAGCGCTGCAGAAGGCACCACCCCGGCGCCTCTGCCTTCCGATCTGGATAAACCGGTGGGCAAACCGGCTACCGAGATGGCGCTGGCACTGGAAGATGCCAATGCCCAGCTCGGCCAGGTGACCGAGATGAACCACAGGCTCAAGCTGCGTCTGCAATCCCTGACCGAAGAGGTGGAGACCCTCAAGGCCCAGTTGCAGGATCAGACCGCGCTGCAAAAAGAGATTGCCGAGCTCAAGGCGCAACCGGTCCCGCCGGTGGCAGCCGAGCCTGAGCCTGAGAAAAACTGGTTGATGGATCTGCTCTCCTCACCGCTCAACCTCGCCATGATCATCCTGCTGCCGGTGCTGCTGGTATTGGCGCTGGTGACCCTGTGGCTGCGTGCCCGTGCCCGCCGCGAACTGGAAGAGCAGGAGAAGAGCCTCTCCGAATCCACCGCCATGATGATGGATCAGGAGCAGAGCGAGTTTGATGATCTGCTGAGCGTCGATGTGACCGACAACGAGCCGGTGCGCCCGATGCCGGATCTCAACACCCCGGATGGCTTTATGCCGATGGAGCCTGACGAGCCGGCCGCCAAGCCGGATGTCGATCTGGTGTTCAGCGACGAGGGCGAGATGGAGCAGCAGGGCTTCGAGCCCGAGCGGATGGCGGCCCAGCCAGCCAGTCGTGACCCGGACCTTGTGCCGGATCTCGATCTCTCGCTGGATGAGCCCATCGCGCTTGCCAACGAGCCCGCCATGGATCTGGCCAGCGAGTTCAATCCCAAGCCCAAGGCCGCTGACGAGATCATGAGCGAAGAGGAGCTGCAGGCAGCCCTGTTTGCCGAGTTGGATGCGGATCTCTCCGCCGACCTCGAGCCCGATTTGAGCTCCATCGACGAAGTCGGCGTCGCTGACGACGATCTGGCCAGCTTCGATCTCGGCGATTTCGACAGTGCCCTCGACGAGCCTGCTGCTGGCAAAGATGACAACGCCATTGATCTCAGTGCCGCAGAGGACGGCGACGAGAGTGCGGATGCCATGCTGGCCGAGCTGGGTCTTGAGCCTGTCAAGGCGAAGGAAGCTGAGCTGGATCTGGAGTGGGATCCCAACGAGCTGGCGCTCTCCGATTTCGAAGATGCGTTTGCCGAGGTGGAATCACATCCGGCAGATCTCCAGCCCCGTGAGCAGGCACAGGAGAGTGGCTACGTCGAGATCGACAAGCTGCTGGCTGAAGCGGATGCCACTGCGCCGGAGCAGGAGCCGTATCAGGGCTTCTCGCTGGATGTGGGGCTGGATGGCTTTCCCGAGGTGCTGCCGGAATCCACCGGATTTGACGTGGATGCCGACGACGGCGGTGTGGGTGCCAAGTTGGATCTGGCCCGTGCATACCTCGAGATTGACGACAAGGATAGTGCCCGCGAGCTGCTGCAAGAGGCGGCGGAGCAGGGTAGCGATCACCAGCGCGCCGAAGCCGAGAAGTTGCTCAAGCGGTTGGGCTAAAGCATCTCCCATCACGGGATCAGCAAAACGGGGGCAGCCAGCAGGCTGCCCTCTTCTTTTGGCGATTTGCGATGGGGGAATCATGGCCGCGCAGGCTGACCATCCAGGCCAATTGCGCGTGTGGTGGGACTTTTCGGGCTGAGCGCGTATAATCCGCCCCGTTTCTTTCACTGAGTTTTCACAACAAGACAAGTTTATCCATGCGAATTGCCCTAGGTATTGAATATGACGGCAGCCGGTATTTCGGCTGGCAGCGTCAGCGTGAAGTGATCAGCGTGCAGGCTGAACTGGAGACGGCGCTGAGCCGGATCGCCAACCACCCTGTCTCCATCCAGTGTGCCGGGCGCACCGATGCCGGTGTCCATGCGACCGGTCAGGTGATCCACTTCGATACCGAGGCGAACCGTGCCGAAGGGGCCTGGACCCTGGGGCTCAATTCCAACCTGCCGCCGGATATCGCCGTGCGCTGGGTCAAGCAGGTGGACGAGAGCTTCCACGCCCGCTTCAGCGCCACCGCCCGTCGCTACCGCTATGTCATCTACAACCACAACTACCGGCCGGCGATCCTCGGCAGTGGCGTCAGCCACTACCACGAGACCATCGATGCCGAGTTGATGCACCAGGCGGGCCAGAGCCTGCTGGGGGAGCACGACTTCAGCACCTTCCGTGCCGTCGCCTGCCAATCCAACACCCCGTGGCGCAATGTGACCCATCTGTGTGTCAGCCGCTCCGGCCCCTACATCGTGCTCGACATCAAGGCCAACGCCTTCCTGCACCATATGGTGCGCAACATCACAGGCTCCCTGCTGCTGGTGGGGCAGGGGCTCAAACCGGTGGAGTGGATTGCCGAGGTGCTGGCTGCCAAGGATCGCAATCTGGCCGGGCCGACCGCCAAGGCCGGTGGCCTCTATCTGGTCGATGTGGATTACCCGGCCGAGTTTGCTCTGCCGCAGTTGCCGCTCGGCCCGCTGTGGCTGCCGGACTCGGCACCGGGTACGACCAGTTTTTAGTAACTGCGCCCGAAAAATTGTGGTTTAATGACCCGTCATTTGTTGCCATCGAGCTATTAAGTCATTGAACAATCTAGGCTCGATGCGTTTTGTCAGGCACAAAAGCATTAAGGAATTCCATGAGCTGGCTTGAGAAGATTC
>NZ_CAWNZT010000202.1:0-18584 GCF_963878965.1 Aeromonas sp. HMWF015
CCACCAACACTCTTGCCGATAGCGGCACCGCCCAGCGCCCCCACCGCACCGCCAAGGGCCGCTTCATTCTTGTTGCCCTTGTTGGCCGTCGCTGCACCACCAGCTGCACCGCCCAATGCAGCCCCCACCAGCGCACCGGTATCACCCCCCAGCTCCTTGCCGATCATGGTGCCCGCCACCCCGCCTGCGCCGCCACCGAGAATGGTATTAAGGGTCTCGGAAGCATGCACGGTCGTGCTGCCAGCCAGCAAGGCGCCCAGCAGTGCCAGTGCGCGAAGAGCACGCGAATTCATCTCCATGGGTACTCCTGTCAAACCTGATTAATATTCAGCGGCACTATACAAAGTGCCACGGGGTTCGCCAGCCAGCAGAAATGAGGGATGCGACAGTCAATGGCCGCACTGCCACCGCCCAGAATGGAAGAGTAAAATCAAGCGATTGAATTTAAAGATTAAAATCACCAAAAAGCCACACTATTACGGCTGGGCGCCCCACAATCTGGTTGTCGTGTCCCGGCACAGACCCGCCGCGCTGGGACAAAAGCTGTCAGTCAGCAGCCTCATCCGCCAGATGCCAGCAGTCCCGGCCAGCCTCCTTGCTACGATAAAGGGCTGCATCAGCACGCTCGAAGATGGGGTCGGCAAGGGGTGAATGGCAGGCGCCGCCGATACTCAAGGTGACCTGCCCCTTGTGCTCACGCCACTGTTGATGTCGCACCACGTCAAGCAGACAATTGAGCTTCTCCGCCAGCTCATCCTGTGGCTGTTGCAGCAGAGCGGCAAACTCATCGCCACCAATCCGGTAAACCGTGCTCACCCCCAGCACATCAGCAAGACAATTGGCCACCCGACACAGCACCTGATCGCCGAAGGCATGACCCCGACTGTCATTGAGTCCTTTGAAGTGATCAATATCAAACAGCAGCAGCCAGAAGCGCTCCCCCCTCAGCTCCAGCGCCGTCTTGTGCTGCCCGAAGGCTCGCCGGTTCATGATACCGGTCAGAGGGTCCCGCAACAGCGCATCCTGCCCCTTGAGGAAGCTGGCCCTGACCTGATCGATCTCGTTCAGGCTGCGTCGCACAAACCAGGTATTGGCCTTGGTGATAGGGGGAGAACTCTCCAGATTGCGCACGATACCGGTCAGTGACCCCGACACCAGCGCCTGCTCCTGGCGGAAGATCCGCACCAGCAGACTCAGCGTGCAACACCAGATGGCAAACAGGGAGATCAATGGCAAAACCACCATCTGCAGCGCCTCATAGAGGCTGTTGCGAAACAGCACGGGCGGCAGATAGATATTGAGATCCCAGCCAATATCCGCCAGCTCGCGCTTCAGGAAAGTGCCATGACACAACACATCCAGACCGAGCCACTGCTGGCCCTGATGCTGCTCGATGGGGTGATCTGCCAGCAGATCCATATTGCTGCCCACCACCAGCTGGCCGCTGTCGCGCAAGGTAAGATAGAGTGCGGCCTGATTGCCGCCAACCGTCCGCTGCAGCGCCTGCTGCAGCGAGTCGAATGACATGTCGACCATCAGCAGACCCAGCAGTTGCCCCTGATCGTCCCGCACCCGTTTGATCAGGCTGAGTATCAGCTCATTGGTATTGTATTCAGGGTAGGGGCCAAACCAGACGAGCTCGTCGCCCGGCATGGTGGTCACCTGATACCAGGGTCGCAGCGCCGCCTGATAACCAGGGGGCGGTAGCCAGTCCGGGTAGCTGTCGATACGATCCGCGTTCAGGTTGTAAAAGTAGATGTAGTGGTTGCCTGGTTTGATCTTGTGCGCAATGGCCCAGATGGGGGAGTCGGCCAGCCCGCCGCGAGCGATCTTCTCCTTGTCGAGCGAGGCCTCCAGCACCGCCAGTTGCCGCTCATGGACCTTCACCATCTCGTGGATCAGGGACGCTTCAACGGAGGATGCCATGTGGCCGAAGCCGGATACCGTCATGTCGATATCCCTCAGATAGCTGGCAATAGCCATGATGATCGTCACTATCAGGATCATCAAACCAATCAATGCAGAGAGGGGGACCAGCACATAGTAGCGTTTATTGAGATACGAACGGCTCACATCACATCCGAACCAAGAAAACATACGGGGATTGTGGGAGAGAAAAGAGAGTGAATCATTGATTAATATCACTTTCTCGCCCTTAAATGACATTTCCAACATTAGCGAAACGTCAAGGTTCGCAAACGAATATCAACTGACAGGAAAAACGCTAGTTACCCCGGGTTAACCCCGCTCTGCATTGCGGGTGTTATAGTCTATACCTGATTCGGCAGGCGCTGGACAAACCGTCCATCACTGGCTGCAACGCCAAGCAGAACAAGGAGATGTTATGAGCAGTCCGTTTATCGAACAGATCAAAGCACGTCGTACCATCTATGCCCTGGGCGACCAGGTGTCCCACACGCCGGAGCAGCTGACGGCCCTGATCCAGGATGCCATCAGGCACAGCCCCTCCTCCTTCAACTCCCAGAGCTCCCGTGCCGTCATCCTGTTTGGCACCCAGCACCACAAGCTGTGGGATATTGTCAAAGCCGAGCTGAAAAAGATTGTGCCGCCAGAGGCCTACGCCCAGAGTGAGGCCAAGGTGGATGGCAGCTTCCGCGCAGGCTTCGGCACGGTGTTGTTCTTTGAGGACACCGACGTCATCAAGGATCTGCAGCAAAAATTCGCCCTCTATGCCGACAACTTCCCCATCTGGTCGGAACATGCCACCGGCATCGCCCAGTTTGCGGTCTGGACAACGCTGGCGCAGGAGAAAGTCGGTGCCTCCCTGCAGCACTACAACCCGCTGATCGACGAGGCGGTACGCAA
The DNA here is from genome assembly GCF_963878965.1 of Aeromonas sp. HMWF015. Taxonomy (NCBI): domain Bacteria; kingdom Pseudomonadati; phylum Pseudomonadota; class Gammaproteobacteria; order Aeromonadales; family Aeromonadaceae; genus Aeromonas; species Aeromonas sp. HMWF015. Next base: position 2,827 of record NZ_CAWNZT010000202.1, read on the forward strand.
GGAGTGGAACCTGCCCGCCAGCTGGCTGCTGCGCGCCCAAATGCCCTTTGGCAGCATCAAGCAACCGGCCGGCGACAAGACCTTTATCGACGACGCTACCCGTTTCCGTGTTTTCAAATAACCGTTGAGATAGCAAAACGCCCCCGCATCTCGGGGGCGTTTTTATTGCGGCATACAGTGTTGATGGCGATGGTTCATACCGCAATCTGCGGTCGTAATACGCTCTATCCACCGCTCAGGCGAGCAGCGTCACCAACAGGGACGCCTCTCCAATCTCCACCTTCACCTCGCGCCAGTCGCGGATCACCGCCACCACCGCTGGATTGAGCGGCGCATCGCCCCCTACCTGCACCACGGTGCAACCTGCACGCAGGGCGCTCTCGATACCGGCCGGGGCATCCTCGAACACCAAGCAACGAGCGGGCGAGACGCCAAGCCGTTCAGCCCCCAGCAGATAGGGCTCGGGATCGGGCTTGCCATTGATCACAGCTTCGGCCCCCACCAGCAGGTTGGGCAGCGGCAAACCGGCACAACTCAGGCGATGGCGAGCAACCCGCTGGCTGGCGGAGGTCACGATGGCCCAACGCTCTGGCGACAAGCGGCCCAGCAACTCGCCAGCCCCTGCGATGGCATCGCCGCCGGTATGCAGCATCTCCAGCTCGTCGAGCCGCGCCGCTTCCCGCTCCACATCCAGCTGCGGAGCCAGCGCCCGGATTACCTCTCGCGAGCGCATACCGTGGCACATCGCCAGTACCGGCTCTGGGGCCAGCTGATGATGCTGACACCAGAGCCGCCACACCTTCTCCACATCGCCGGTCGAGCAGACCAGGGTGCCATCCATATCGAGCAGCAGGGCGGATACCGACAAGCTGATGTTGCTCGTGCCAGCATTCATACAGGCACTCATACAGACACTCTGGCCAGCTCGGGCAGATAGCCAGAGAGTGCATCGGCAAAGGCCTGCTGCTGGGCGGCACGCTCATAACAGGCGAGTGCCTGCTCGGTACTGCCTGCCCACACTTGCAAGGGACCGACCACAAAACCCTGTCGCAGCAGGCTGGCGAGCAGCTCCCCCGTCTCCGGGGCCGCCAATGACTGGGCCAGCACCAGCGTGCCCTTGATCAAAAAGAGATAACGTTGAGTGGACATGATATGGCTCCTTGTTCCGGTTCAGAGGAGGGCGATTCCCCCCTTGCCGAGCCATTAGAACAAGGCGATTAGATAATTTATAATTAATAAATCGCCACTTTGGATAACCAATTGGAATGAAATTCGACTTGAGGCAACTGCAGGCGTTTGTGACGCTGGCCGATACCGCCAACTACCGGGAAGCGGCCAGCCGCCTCTTTATCACCCAACCGGCTCTCACCAAGCAGATCCAGGGGCTGGAGCAGACGCTGGGCTGCACCCTGTTCAAACGGGGCTGCCACGGCGCCGAGCTGACAGCGCTCGGTGCCCAGCTACTCACTCAGGCGAGTGCGCTGGTCGAGCACGGTCGGGAGTTCGAAAGCCATGCGCTGGCGGTGGCGAGCGGCGTGGCCGGTCGACTCAAAATTGGCTTCGGTCTGTCGAGTTTCGCACTGGCCCCTGCGCTGGTGGCCCGCTTCAAACAGCAAGTCACGGACGTGATGGTCCATCTGCAGGATATGCCCTCCGCGATCCAGCAGGAGCAGTTGCTCTCCGGCCAGTTGCAGCTGGGCTTTATGCGCAGACCTCAGGTGCCGCAGTTACAGGAGCACAGACTGCTGATCGACCGACTGGTGCTGGCGGTGCCGACACGAATGACCGAACCAGACCCGGCCGCATTCGACGTCCAGCAGGCACTGACCAGTCAACCCCTGTTGCAGATGGTGGGCCACCGCTGCCCCGGTCTCAGCCAGCAGATCGCCGGTTTTCTCGGCGCCAATCGGCTGACCGGCATGGTTCAGGAGGCCGAAGATATCCAGACGCTGGTGGCGCTGGTCGCGGCGGGCATCGGCAACGCCATCCTGCCACGCAGCGTCAGCTTTATCGCAGGGCCCGATGTCACCCTCTATCCCCTCTCAGGCCCCAGCTCCGAGTGGGAGGTCAGCATGGTATGGAATCCGGACTTTGCCGACCCCATCCGGGATCACTTCGTCAGGCAGGTGATCGCCAGCCATCCCCTGCCGGTGTCGGCCACACCCGAGCGCTGAAACCAACGCTCGCTGGTGGCTAACACCGTGACCAGCCAAAAAACAGTGCGCCCCATCAAGGGGGCGCATGCAGGACAAAAGCGACAATGCGGCTCAACAGCTGGCGCAGTGGCTACGGTTTTTACCCGCCCCCTTGGCGCAATAAAGCGCCGCATCGGCCGCGGCCAGCAACGCCCCTTCCCCCTCCAGCGGTTGCTCTACCGTGTAGGTAGCAATACCAATGCTGGCGCTAAGCTGAATATTATTTGCCACCACGATGTCGAGATCGTTGATGGCCTGGCGGATCTCCTCCGCAATCCGCTGGGCCGTATTTTGGTCGGTATTGCCGAGGATCAGGGCAAATTCGTCACCACCAAAACGGCAGGGCAGATCCGCCGGACGCTGGCAGAAAGATTGCAGAAGATGGCCCACCAGCTGGAGCGAGCCATCTCCCATCTGATGACCAAGATGGTCATTGCACGCCTTGAAGTTATCCAGATCCAGCATGATGAGGGAGAGCGGGGTATGTTCCCGCATGCTGCGCCGCCACTCGTTATGCAAAAAACTGTTGAACAGCCGCCGATTAGCCAGTCCGGTCAAAGGATCGTGGAGGGAGAGGTTTTCCACTTCCAGCTCCAGCAGCTTGCGCTCGGTGATATTGATATGGGCGATGGAAAAATATTCGGCATCAAGACCGGGTACCGGCGCTACTCGCATCATAAACCAGCGCTGGGTGTCGGGGCTGTGGCAGGGGTATTCCAGATAGAACTTCTCCTGCTGATGACGGATAACCCGGAGGATCCCCTCCACGGCAGCCAATCCCGAGGGCTCGGATTCAGCGTCACAAGCCCCCATGTAATTGACCCCAATCCAGTTATATCCCTTGGGCATGCCGTTTTGCTCGGCAAACAGATCCCAGGCGAGATTGGTGTAATGGATCACGCCATCCCGATCTATCACCGATATCTGGTCTTCCAGCGAATCCAGCAGCGCAGCCAGATGATGGGCTCGCTCGGCGAAGTGACTCTGCCGCGTCTGTATATCATCCGCCATGGTGGCCATCCTGTGGCAAAAGTGGCATACCGCCATCTATTAACAATTAAGTCAGCAGATAGAGTAAAGCACCCCATTCCCACTTAGCCAACTGAGACCAAATTTCACCATCGAACATCATCCGGCAAGGTTTCAGGCCAGTTTCCCTGTTCCGGATAACAAGAGCACATCATGAGCATATGTATCTGATAAGTCACATTTAATGGCCACACCACTGATTTTCGCAGGGGATGCCATCGCCCTCTCCGTCCATTTTGGTGTTCGGGCAATGTTGCAAAAACCAGGTTGCCTCCTCGCAGGAGGTCATCTGGGAGCAATGCTGCCGACCATCACACTGGCGAATAAAGGTCGTTGCCTGTGGCGTGCTGACCTCCTCCCGATTGAAAGAGGAGACCGGCAATGGCGCCATCGACTCGGCCGAGAAACGGGAATAGATGGAAAAGAGGCCGACGAGCACCAGCAGGGGGATCAGTTTGCCACTCCAGCTGCTCTTGCGACGTCGATAGGGGTTGCTTCTCTCTCTGGTCGAGGTGGGGCGTGGCGGCTGACTTGTCGTCCGAAATGATGGCGCCGCTGATGGTGCGGCTGACCTTGTGGCTGATGTTGCGGCCGACGGCACTGCATCCGCCAACGTGAGCGGGCGATCGGGGAAAAAGACCTGTAACGCCCTTGGTTTGCCATCCTGGCCACTGCCGATCAGATAGGTGACACGCTCCCCCGGCTCTGGCACCCGGCCATCTGATTGCAACGCCGTAACATGCACAAACAGCCCTGCACTGCGTGCTCCATTGATTGCCTGCTCGGCGCCATTTTGCTCCGGCGTAATAAATCCAAAGCCGCGCGCCTCGTTCCAGCTCGCGATCCGTCCCTGATAACGCATCTGTCCATCCTTGTTGTTATCCATGTGAGCACTATCTTGCCCGACAATCATGTTGCCCAAAAGCGCTGCGGCCCGACAAGGGGCCGCAGAGTCAATCTCAAAACGGAGATCGGGCACAGCCTGCGTTAAGGATCAAGCCAGCCGGGACACCTTGATGATCTCGGCGATGCGACCCAGCATCCGCAGCGAGGTGTGATGCTCGGTGGCATCTGCGGCGGCGCAGGCATCCTCCAGAATGGTGATGGCGTAGTCGCGATCGTGACCATCCCGCGCTGCCGCCTGAATGGCCCAGCTAGTGCTCACCCCGCACAGATAGAGGTGGTCGATGTGGTTGGCCCGCAGCGCAGGCTCCAGCGCCGTGCCATAGAAGGGACTGACCCTGGGCTTGGTCAGCACCAGATCACCGGGCTGCACATCCAGATCAGGATGAAAGTCGGTGCCGCTGTCAGCCAAAGAGAGCGCCCCCAACTGGTGAGCGCGACCAAACATGGGAGACCCCTTGGGTTGCAGCAGATAGCCGCCGTCAAAGCCCACCTTGAGTAGCACTACCAGCCAGCCGTTGGCACGGGCATGGGCCAGCGCCTGATTGGCATGCGCGATGGCATCCTGCTCCAGCACATGGGCTGCGGAGGCGGCAATGCGCCCGTCGGGGTGGGCGATGTCGTTGATAAAATCGATCACCAGCAGTGCCTTGTTCATCACCTTTGCTCCTTCGCGCATTCTGCCCGTGTTATCTGGTTCCTACCTGTCAAACCAGCCCCAGTGCATAGCGCAGCGCCATCTCCTTGAGCGGGCCTGCCTTGTCCGCCAGATTGAGGGCCAGATTGCGGGCCAGCTTGAGGGGGCCAATCTCGTTGCTGAACACCCCGTAGAAGAGATCCATCCCCGACTGCATCAGCAGGTTGTCAGGACGACGGCGCCGCTCGTAACGCTCGGCCAACGCCAGTTGATGCCAGTCGGCGCCAGCTCCTTGCAGCAGATCAGCCCAGCAGGCCACATCCTTGAAGCCAAGGTTGACCCCCTGCCCCGCCAGCGGGTTGATGGTGTGGGCAGCATCGCCAAGCAGCACCACCCGACCGACGTGATAGTCGTTGGCGTGGCGGCGCACCAGCGGGAAGCTCCCCTTGCCGGTGACGGTGAACCCGCCGAGCCGACTCGGGAAGTGGCGGCGCACCTCGGCGGCAAGCCCTTCGTTGCTCATGGCCGCCAGCGCCCGGATCCGGGCCGGGCTGTCATACCACACCAGAGAGCCGTGCTGGCCGGGCAGCGGCAGGAAGGCGCGCGGGCCGCTCGGGGTGAACTGCTGCCAGGTGATATCTTCCTGCGCAAAGTCGGTGTCGATATTGATCAGCATGCAGTGCTGGCGGTACTCGAAGCGCGATACGCCGATACCCGCCAGCTTGCGGGTGTGGGATTCGGCGCCGTCGCAAGCCAGCACCCAGCGGGCCGCCAGCTCGGTGCCGTCATCCAGAGTCAGCACAGCTTCATCCGCACTCTGGCGCAGGCTCATCACAGCCGCCGGGGTGTGGGTCTGGATGGTGGGAAAATCTTCCATCCGCTTGAGCAGGGCGAGCTGCACCAACCGGTTTTCGATGATGTAGCCGAGCTGGGGCAGACCGAGATCGGCGGCATTGAAGCGGGTGGCAAAACCGTCCAGCTCCCAGGTCTCCAGCCGGCGGTAGGGGCAGAGCCGCATCTGCTGCAGATGGTGCCAGGCACCGGCCTGCTCCAGCAGCGCCACCGAGGCCTGACTGATGGCGGAGACCCGCAGATCCAGCGGCTGCGACCGTGCGTAATGCTCCGGCAGTTGGGCCTCGATGACCCGCACCGAGAGGCCCTGAGCCGCCAGCAGACAGGCGGTGGCGGCGCCCACCATGCCGGCGCCGACGATGGCGATATCACACTGTTCCATACATTTATTCCTGAAAGGGTGCGTCCGGCGACAGCGCCCGGACGTGAACCGGATGGCAGCATGATAGCGCAAGGGCGGCTGATAAACAGTGAGGCAAACGGGGAATTGCTGCGTCAAATCAAGGAGAAAGCTTATTGATCTTGCAGGCAACAGGTATCGGGTGAGCACCATTGCCAGCTGGATATTAGCTAGGCAGTATCCAGATTGCGGAGTAAAATGCGCGGTCCTTTGACCATGCCGATTTCAAAACAAGTCAAGAGAAGCAATGAGCAAGAAACTTCACATTAAAACCTGGGGTTGCCAGATGAACGAGTATGACTCGTCCAAAATGGCCGACCTGTTGGATGCCAGCAATGGCTACACCCTTACCGAAGAGCCCGAAGAGGCAGATGTCTTGCTGCTGAATACCTGCTCCATCCGCGAAAAGGCGCAGGAGAAGGTGTTCCACCAGCTGGGACGCTGGAAAAAGCTCAAGGCCAAAAAGCCCGGTCTGGTGATCGGCGTGGGTGGCTGCGTTGCCTCTCAGGAGGGCGATGCGATTCGCCAACGCGCTCCCTATGTGGATATCGTGTTCGGCCCGCAGACCCTGCATCGCCTGCCCGCCATGATCAAGGAAGTGCAAGAGGGCCATGGTGCCCAGGTTGATATCGCCTTCCCCGAGATCGAAAAATTCGACAGCCTGCCCGAACCGCGCGCCGAAGGGGCTACCGCGTTCGTCTCCATCATGGAAGGCTGCTCCAAATACTGTACTTACTGCGTGGTGCCCTACACCCGCGGTGAAGAGGTGAGCCGACCGCTGGACGACGTGCTCTACGAAATCGCCCAGCTCGCCCAGCAGGGCGTGCGCGAAGTGAACCTGCTCGGCCAGAACGTCAATGCCTACCGCGGCCCGACCTTTGATGGCGGCATCTGCACCTTCGCCGAGCTGCTGCGTCTGGTGGCCGCCATCGACGGTATCGATCGCATTCGCTACACCACCAGCCACCCGATCGAGTTCACCGACGACATCATCGAAGTCTACAAAGACACCCCGGAAGTGGTCAGCTTCCTGCACCTGCCGGTGCAGAGCGGCTCCGACCGTATTCTGACCATGATGAAACGCCCGCACACCATCCTGGAGTACAAATCCAAGATCCGTCGCCTGCGTGCCGCCCGTCCCGACATCACCATCAGCTCCGACTTCATCGTTGGCTTCCCGAACGAGACGGACGAAGACTTTGAAGCGACCATGAAGCTGATCGAGGATGTGGGTTTCGACATGAGCTTCAGCTTCATCTTCAGCCCGCGCCCGGGCACCCCGGCCGCCGACATGCCCGACGATGTCGACATGGAAGTGAAGAAAGCCCGTCTGGCCCGCCTGCAGCACGTCATCAACAACCAAGCGATGCAGATTGGCCGCGCCATGCTGGGCACCACCCAGCGCATCCTGGTGGAAGGGCCCTCCAAGCTCGACCCGATGCAGCTGTGTGGTCGCACCGAGAACAACCGGGTGGTCAACTTCGAAGGCCAGCACACCCTGATCGGCGGTTTTGCCGACGTGGAGATCACCGAGGTGCGTCCTAACTCCCTGCGCGGCAAGTTCATCCGCGGCGAGAGCGAGATGAACCTGCGGATCGCCACCGCCCCGAGCGAAATCCTGGCCCGTCGCCCGGATAACGTACCGGACGAGCTGGGCGTTGCCGCCTTCACTCCCCATTAATCCCCTCCTCCCCATTCGTCCGGCGGATGGGGAGCGCCTTGAGACGAGGATATTTTGAGCCGACACATCTCGACCCTGAATCTGCATCTGGAGCCCGCCGACAACCAGCGCCTTGCCAGCCTGTGCGGCCCCTTCGATGACAACATCAAGCAGCTGGAGCGCCGCCTCGGCGTCGAGATCAGCTACCGTGACAGCCACTTCCAGTTGGTGGGCAAACCGGCCCAGCTGGATGCCGCCGCCGTCATCCTCAAGCACCTCTATGTGGAAACCCAGCCCCTCAAGGGTGGCAAGGTGACTGACATCACTCCCGACATGGTCCATCTGGCTATTCAGGAGTCGCGAGTGCTGGAGCAGGATGACGAACCGGCGCCGAGCATCCCCTATGGCAAGGAGGTGACGGTCAAGACCAAGCGCGGTCTCATCAAACCACGCAGCCCAAATCAGGCCCAGTACATTGCCAATATCGTGCGCCACGATATCTGCTTCGGCATAGGCCCGGCCGGTACCGGCAAGACCTATCTGGCGGTCGCAGCGGCGGTGGATGCGCTGGAGCGTCAGGAAATTCGCCGCATTCTGCTGACCCGTCCGGCGGTGGAAGCGGGTGAGAAGCTGGGCTTCCTGCCTGGCGATCTCTCCCAGAAGGTGGATCCTTACCTGCGCCCGCTCTACGACGCCCTGTTCGAGATGCTGGGTTTTGAGCGGGTCGAGAAGCTGATGGAGCGCAACATCATCGAGGTGGCACCGCTCGCCTATATGCGCGGAAGAACCCTCAATGACGCCTTTATAATTCTCGATGAGGCCCAGAACACCACCACCGAACAGATGAAGATGTTCCTGACCCGCATCGGTTTCAACTCCAAGGCTGTGGTCACCGGTGACATCACCCAGGTAGACCTGCCGCGCAACGCCAAATCCGGCCTGCGCCACGCGCTGGAAGTGCTGCCAGGGGTCGATGGTCTGTCGTTTAACTTCTTCGAGTCCAAAGACGTGGTTCGCCACCCGGTGGTGGCCCGCATCGTGCAGGCCTATGAGGCGTTCGACGCCAAACAGGCAGCCGAGAAGGTGGCCGGCCAAACAAACTCCAGCAAAGAGAGCGAGCAATGAGCGTAACCCTGGATCTGCAGCTGGCCAGTGCCAGCACCGACGGCCTGCCCACCGAAGCCCAGCTGCAAGGCTGGCTCGACGGAACCATTCTCGGCTTCCAGCAAGAGGCAGAAGTGACGGTGCGCATCGTCGACGAGGCGGAGAGCAACGAGCTCAACCTCACCTATCGCGGCAAGGACAAGCCCACCAACGTGCTCTCCTTCCCGTTCGAGGCGCCACCCGGTCTGGAGCTGCCGCTGCTCGGCGATCTGGTGATCTGCCGTCAGGTGGTAGAGCGCGAGGCCGAGGAGCAGGGCAAGCCCCTTATGGCCCACTGGGCCCACATGGTTGTGCACGGCAGTCTGCATCTGCTAGGTTATGACCATATCGAGGATGAGGAAGCCGAAGAGATGGAAGCGCTTGAGCGCGACATCATGCAGGAGCTCGGTTTTGCCGATCCTTATCTGAACGACGAAGAGTAAAGAACCGGATGGTCATCGTCTTGAAACAGCAGATGGCCATCCTTATATAACCCGAACTATTTCAAGTGTGTTCATACGAGTAACCAAGAGAGAAAATGACCGACGATCACCCTAGTACCGGCTCGCCGAAGAAAACCTGGCTCGACAAACTCAGCCAACTCTTCCAGGGCGAGCCAAAAGACCGCAATGATTTGGTAGACGTGATAGCCGATGCCGAAGAGCGCGACCTCATCGATCAGGACACCAAGGACATGATCGAGGGGGTGCTGGAGATTGCCGATCTTCGCGTGCGCGATATCATGATCCCCCGCTCCCAGATGGTGACCATCGAGAAGTCCCAACCGGTGGATGCAATCCTGCCGGTGATCATCGAGTCCGGTCACTCCCGCTTCCCGGTGATCAACGAGGACAAGGATCATGTGGAGGGCATTCTGCTCGCCAAGGATCTGCTCCCCTTCGGGTTTGGCGGCCATCACGCCAGCGAGCCGCTGCAGCTCGAGAAAATCTTGCGCCCCACGGTGATCGTGCCCGAAAGCAAACGGGTTGACCGTCTGCTCAAGGAGTTCCGTGAAGAGCGCTACCACATGGCCATCGTGGTCGACGAATTTGGTGGCGTCTCCGGTCTGGTGACCATCGAAGACATACTGGAACTGATCGTTGGCGAGATCGACGACGAGTTTGACGACATCGAGGATGAGCCGGACGAAATCCGCCGCCTCAGCAAGCGGGTCTTCTCCATCAGCGCCCTGACCGAGATCGAGGATTTCAACGACTTCTTCGGCACCAAATTCAGCGATGAAGAGGTGGATACGGTGGGTGGTCTGGTAATGCACGCCTTCAGCCACCTGCCAAAGAAGGGCGAGGAGATCGAGCTGGACGGCTACCTGTTCAAGGTGATGCATGCCGACCGGCGTCGTCTGCAGCAGCTGCAGGTGAAGATCCCCGAGCACCACGCGGCGGCGCAATCCGAGCCGCAATAAGCAGATCCGCTCGATGTGTGAAACAACGCCCCGACCTCGGGGCGTTGTGCTCTCTGCCACCGGCATCGAGGCTCGCCGTTGCCCCGCTTACAGGTTAAGATACCGGCCATTCGACCCCAGTTGCACACCAAGACGAGCACCATCGCCCGTGAGATTATCCCCTGTTACTTCCAAAATTCTGTTAAGCCTCAGTGCATTGGCCTCTGGTGCCATCGCCGTGCTGGCCTTCTCCCCCTTCGGCTACTGGCCGCTGGTGATCCCCTCCCTGCTTGGCCTCTACGCCCTGCTGGACAAAGCCACGCCGAAACAGGCCGCCTGGCGCGGTTTTGGCTACGCCATGGGACTCTTTTTGCCGGGGCTGTGGTGGATCCACGTCAGCATGACCGAGTTTGGCGGCATCCCGCTGCCGGTCGCCTTCGTCCTGCTGGCCGGGCTCTCCGCCTATCTGGCACTCTACCCGACGCTCGCCTGCTGGGTCTTTGCCCGCTTCTTTGGCGGCCGTCACTGGAGCCGCTGGCTGCTCGCCTTCCCGGCCCTCTGGTTGGTCGCTGACTGGCTGCGCGGCTGGGTGATGACCGGCTTCCCCTGGCTCTGGTTTGGTTACAGCCAGATCGACGGCCCGCTCAAGGGATTTGCTCCCATTCTCGGGGTGCAAGGCATCACCCTAGCACTGCTATTCTCCGCCTCCGCCATTTGGCTGGTGTGGAAATCCCGCTCGCCACTGTGGCTGGCGGTGCCCGCCCTGCTGGTGGCCGGTGCCCACGGTCTGATGCAGCTCAACTGGGTGACCCGTGGCGAGCCTGTCAAGGTGGCGCTGGTGCAGGGCAATATCGCCCAATCCCTCAAATGGGATCCGGAGGCGCTGGCCCCCACGGTGCGCACCTATCAGGACTTGAGCCGCGAGAATCAGGATGCCGACATCATCATCTGGCCGGAGTCGGCGATCCCGGCTATCGAGAAGGCGATGGGCCCCTATCTGGAGAATCTGGACAAGGCGATGAAGGTGAACGATACCGGCCTGCTGGCGGGGATCATTCACTACGATGAGCAGCAACAGCGCTTCTACAATACCGTGCTCGGCATGGGTGTGCAGGATGCGGATGGCAAAGAGTCCTACTACTACAACCACTCCAACCGCTACAACAAGTACCACCTGCTGCCCATCGGCGAGTTCGTGCCGTTTGAAGATCTGCTGCGCCCCATCGCCCCCTTCTTCAACCTGCCGATGTCCTCCTTCAGCCGGGGTGACGAAGTACAGCCCAACCTGATCGCCAAGGGGCTCAAGTTTGCCGCCGCCATCTGCTACGAGATCATCTTCCCGGAGGAGGTGCGCCGCAACGTCAATGCCGATACCGACTTCCTGCTGACCGTCTCCAACGACGCCTGGTTCGGCACCAGCATCGGTCCCTGGCAACATATGGAGATCGCCCGGATGCGCGCGCTGGAGCTGGCTCGTCCGCTGCTGCGCGACACCAACACCGGCATCACTATCGTGACCGAGATCGATGGCAGCATCATCGGCCAGATCCCGCAGTTTGAAGCGGGCGTGCTGCGCAGCGAGGTGCGTCCCGCCCACGGCGAGACCCCCTACATGCGCTTTGGCAGCTGGCCCCTCTACGGTCTGACCGTACTGCTGCTGGGTCTGGCGCTGGCGCTGCGCCCCAAGGCTCACCCCTGGGCCCGCGAGCTGTAACGCCAATCCGCAATCCCCGATAAACAACGAGGCGCCCACAGGCACCTCGTTTTTTTATGTCATCCCCTCACAGAGATATGCCGGAGAAGGACATGAAACCAAGGGACATCAGCCCCGCCACGATAAAGGTGATGCCGATGCCCCGCAGCCCCTCGGGTACATCAGCGTACTTCAACTTCTGGCGCAGCCCGGCCATGGCGACAATGGCCAGCAGCCAGCCGAGCCCAGAGCCTGCGCTGTAGACCAGCGACTCGACAAAATCGTAATCCCGCTGCGCCATAAACATCACCCCGCCGAAGATGGCGCAGTGCACCGTCAACAGCGGCAGATAGATACCAAGAGCGTGATAGAGAGCCGGAACGTACTTGTCGAGCAGCATCTCCATCACCTGCACCAGCGCCGCCAACACCCCGATGTAGATGATGTAATCGAGAAATCCCAGATCGAATTCGCCGAAAAAGGTGCTGCCTGCCCGCAAAATATGGCGGTAAATCAAGTTGTTGAGGGGAATGGCGATCACCATCACCACCAGGATCGTCATGCCAAGGCCAAAGGCAGTGTTGATGTTCTTCGAGACGGCCAGAAAGGTACACATCCCCAGAAAGAAGGCCAGGGCGAGGTTCTCGACAAAGATTGAGTGAATAAACAGGTTGAGGTAGTAGTCCATAGGGTGTGCTCACCAGGTGTTTGCGCAAAGAGAAAGTCTGCCTCTGGCCGATGGCCAGCAGCATGGACGAAACAACAGAAAGCGCGGACGCAGCACCGGACGATAGAGCGAAGGCTGCAGATGTCAGCCTGCCACGTAAGTCAATCGGGAGCGTTAAAAGCAGTGTGAAAGCGTGGATGAGCGTCCGCCAGTGGGTGAGCTAGTCGCCGTGACAGAAGCGAAATTGCAGATGGTGGCCGCAGAGTTGCCGTTTATGCAGATAGCCAACGTGGCCACATGCTTGTCTGACATAGATCAGCGGCACAAAGAACAGCAGGCCACAGAGCAGGCCGAGGATATCGTGCTGGAACCAGGCCAGCAGCATCTGATAGAGATGGCCGTCCCGCTCTTTCGCCAACCGCCGCCCCTGCTCGACCCCGTGGCGCCACTGGTTGCCCGGCAGCAAGCCGACCGTATCGACCAGACGCTGGTTGAGCGGATCTTGCATTGCCATCCCCGCCATCGCCCCGGCAGATGGCCCGTGCGAAACGGCGCTCAGCCCAGCTGCGGCAAAAGCAGCGAGCCACAGAATGCAGGCGATGGCAAAGGCCATTGCACCGTGCTGTATGCGGCTTGGGGGTAAGCGACTGGCAAGAGGCAAGGATCGAGCTCCTTCAGGGATGACAGGAATGCGGGGATAAATATATCACAAGCCATCGCTTTATTGGATTTTGATATTCACCTAATCATACAAATCAGCACCAAACACTCAATTATCACTGAACTTGGCATTTAAAAACTAAAACAAATGGGGGAGCATCTGCTCCCCCGTCCGATCACTGGCTCACCCTCAATGGCAATAGCCATCCTCTTCACATCGCCTGCAGGCAGCAGATCACATAGCCGTAACTGCCCAGATATTGGCGGTGGATGGCCACTTCCCGGCTCAAGTCCTGCCAGGCAGCACTCTCCCCCAGCTCGTCACGATAGCGCACCAGATTGACCTCGATAGGGTCCAGATAGTTGTTCCAGGCGCTCATCGGCAAGGGAGTGTGTGACAGGCAGCAGTAGCCTGCCGCTTGTATCGTCTCAAGCAGGCCCGCCAGCGTCTGCATGGCGGGATAATCCTGCTGCCAGAATGCCAATGCCTCCTCGGGCGGGTTATCGGTCAGCCAGACCGCATCACTGAGCACGATGCAAGCCTGCGGGCTAGCGAGCAACGGGCGCCACGCCTTCAGTGCATTGGCAACCCCCATCACGTAAGCGCTCCCCTCTGCCCAGATGAGGTCGGCCGGGGCCAGATCGTCCGACAGTGCCGCCATGTTGGCACAGAGGGTGGAGACATGCTCAAAGCCCGCCGCACGGGCGGAGTGCGCCACGGCGGCCAGTGCATCCTCTTCCAGATCGATGGCTACGATGGCGGCATCGGTCACCTGAGCCAGCGCCATGGTCGAGGCACCGCGCCCGCAGCCCATGTCGAGGATCCGGCGCGGCCGGATGGGCAAGGCGGCAAACTGCTGCTGGGTGAAGGCGCGATCCCCCGGCCCCCAGTAACTCATGCCATCCAGCAGCTGGATAAAGTCTTTGATGTAACGCTCATGTTCATTCATGTCTTTGCTCAACCATTGCAAGTGGTAGCGATCTTTCTCGCTAAAACCCTGTTTCATCACCCAAGCGAAGTAGGCCTCCGGTGCCTCGCGCTGCAGTTGCAGCTGCCAGGCCTTGAATTCCTCACCGGAGCGCGGGCGCAGCCCTGCCAGATCCGCCAACAGATCCCGGGCGTGCTGCATCCGCGCCAGCTCCTCATCCAGCTCCCTGACCCGGGCCAGCAATGCCGCTTGATCTATCTCGCCAGCCAGACAGGCGAGGCACTGCTTGAGGCTGAGACCACCCGCCTGCAGGGCCTGAACCATCTGCAGTCGCTGCAGATCCCCCTCGTCATAGTGGCGATAGCCGTTGGCGGCCCGGGTACCGGCAATCACCCCCAGCTTCTCGTAATAGAGCAGGGTGGAGCGGGCGAGGCCGCAGCGGCGGGCCAGTTCGGATATTTTCATGGCAATCACTCACGGTGCGGGCCCTCAAGTGACCCGATAGAGATGAGCTTAAACTGTGAAGCTATAGACAGGTCAACGCCCTTTTCCAGAGATCCGCCAACAAAAACGGCCACCCGAGGGTGGCCGTTGTCAGCGCTCTCTGGGATAAAGCAGCGATAGAGCAGCGATGCTACCGGCTCAGAGACCGGCCGCCTCCAGATGCTCCACCAGCAGCTGCACGCTGCGGTTGCCGCGCCACTCGTTGACGTCGAGCCGGTAGACCAGCCGCACCCGCTTGACCGAGGCATCGGGCCAGCGCTTGAGATCGACGCCAAAGGCGATGGCATCCACCGCGTGACCGGAATCGGTAGTCAGCATCATCTTGAGGTGCTTCTCCCCCACCAGCCGCTGCTGTACCAGCACGAATTCGCCGTCAAACAGCGGCTCGGGAAAGGCCTGACCCCAGGGGCCGGAGGCGCGAATAAGTTCCGCCAGCTCGAGGTTGAGCTCATCCGGCAACAACTCGCCATCGGTGAGCAGCACCCCGGTCAAAAGCTCCGGTGTCACCAGCTCGCTGATGACCGCCTCAAAGGCCCGACCGAACGCTTCGATATTGGCCTTGGGCAGGGTCAACCCTGCCGCCATGGCGTGGCCGCCAAACTTGCCCATCAGCCCCGGGTGGCGAGTATCGAACAGTTCCAGCGCATCGCGCAGATGCACCCCGGGGATAGAGCGGCCGGAGCCCTTGAGCTCAGTCTCGCTGCTCTCGGCAAAGGCGATGACCGGGCGGTAGTACTTCTCCTTCACCTTGGAGGCCACCAGCCCCACCACTCCCTGATGCCACTCGTTGCGGTGCAGCACTATGCCCGACGGCACCTCGCCGTCGCGAAAACGGATCTGCTCCAGGGTGGCGAGGGCCTCCTGCTGCATCCCCTGCTCAATCTCCTTGCGCTCCTGATTGAGGCTGTCCATCTCGGCCGCAAGCTGGCGCGCCAAATTGAGATCATCGCAGAGCAGACAGGCGACCCCGAGGGACATGTCATCGAGACGGCCCACCGCATTGAGGCGCGGCCCCAGCGCAAAACCGAGGTCGGCGGCGGTGAGGCGGCGACCATCGCGGCCCGACACATCCACCAGCGCCTGA
>NZ_CAWNZT010000203.1:0-1613 GCF_963878965.1 Aeromonas sp. HMWF015
GGGCAGTTGTGGCTTGATGGTTGATTTGGGAAACAGCGCCAGGCCTGTGTCAGGTGATAGCTAGATCTGTACACACTGATGAGAGAGGCGACCATCCCATTAAGGCCCTTTACATACGATTAGCTAGATCAATGCTTGGTGGTATATTTATTGATATGTACCCTGGCATAATCATCAATACACCATTATTGTCATGGGTTGCGAAAATGTACCAATTAGTATCTAACATACTTTGAGTGGGATGAGGGTTATAATTTTGTCCACACAGATTCTTGAGATTTTGATACGTACTTTCTGTAATTAAGAAAACTGGGATATCAATTCCATGATAAGTATATTTATGCCATTTACCTCTGGTGCGACGGGGTTCTGGTATCGGTCTAAATGCTAAGCTGGCAGTCTGAAATTCAGCACCAATGGAATACCAAGATGAGCCATCACTCTTGCCACAGTAGACGAATGATTCTTCTGCTTTACCGTCACATGAAAGTAATGTAAGAAAAATAGATAATAATAGCACCATGGCATGTTTCATATCAAATAATCCTCTATGTTATGCGTGGAAATGGTATTTTGCGTAGGTGTAAAAATGATACATTTGTTATTTTGTTGGTCGATAGCTTAGTGTGTGAGGTCACATTGAATATTATTTCGAATCTACGTGTAGGTTATAGTAAAATTAGGTGCCTGTAATAACAAAAATAATGCTCATAGCTCACGGCACACATTTATATGTAGTGTAAAAGAAGCCCCTTGACGGGGCGTGAGATAATGTTATTCTCAACTAAGCTTTGGCTTGCTTCACAAGCATCAGGCATGCCTGTGCCATCATATTAATCTGTGATCTATTTATTTGCAATTGTAAGAAGTGACAGTTGACATCAATTCGATATACATGGAATTTCTGATTGAGGTCATGGCCATTATTGATAGGGGTGTATAATAGCTGACCTCGTCATTATGGTGAGACTTTTAGGTTGGTCACTGAACTATTTTTGGGAAAGGTAATATTGGCATGGCTATATTTAACAGACAGTTTCTTTTGGTGTTTATTATGTTGATAACATCGGGCTCATCGCAACATGTAATGGCAAGTGTAAACAGTTGGGTTTTCTGTGGCTCGCCTGATGGTCGTCACTGGCAGTGGTTGCTTGATCGAGATAACAACTATATCTCTGTTGAAGGAGTATGGGGGCGCCATCTAATTGATGGCGGTGAGTACTTCAATGTATTCAGAATATCAGAGGAGATTTATTCTGACATTAGAGATTTATGTCCCACGGGGCTAATGCCACAACCTGCGGATAGAGCAACCTCAGCTTGGGAGGTTTTTGAAGTTTCTAACAGTGACGGCTCCACAACTGTAGTTGATGCATATAAAACCATTTATCGACAGGCCGATAACTGGGCAACAAAAAACTTCCAAATCAGGGTGTAGCTTGATTCCATGATGCATGGGGTACTCTATGCACTATGCACTATGCACTATGCACTATGCACTATGCACTATGCACTATGCATGGCGTTAATGGGATGGTCGCCTCTCCCCAAAATGGTATCTGAGTGCCAAAGTGGCGAATGTACGTTCCCACTGATGAGAGAGGCGACCAACA
>NZ_CAWNZT010000204.1:0-2381 GCF_963878965.1 Aeromonas sp. HMWF015
GAGAAATGGGTTGTGACGGACAGCTTATCCCGCCGCCCACAACGGGATGACGGCACTAGGCACGCTCGCGGCGCAAAGCTGGGCAAACTCGAGTGCAGCGAATGCCACATGCAAGACAAAGACAAATGGGGATAGTGGGGAGCTGCGGGGGATAAATCATGACTCACCAGAGCGACTATCCCCAATAGCAAACAGCAGGATTGAAACAAGCAGAAACCGCACAGGCCGCCCGAAGGCAGCCTGTGGATAGTGCCAACAACAGGGCTGGCCGATAGAAGCGTAGGCAGTAGCGTTAGAAGAGCTTCACCTTGCTCTGGCCCAGCGCATTGAACAGAGCCGGGGTGAGGCTCTCCATATTGCTGTAGAAACCGAGCTGCAGGCAGAGCAGATAGGTCTGCTCGGTCGCCTCCATCAGGAAGGCCTGACTGTAGGCATCACCCGCCGCCTCGGGGCGACCGTCCAGCTCCGCCAGCTTGCCCTGCAGTATGTAGTAGAGCACCGAGCGGCCGCGACTCGCCGCCTTCTCCAACAGATAGTTGGCCTGCTGTTGCTGGCCGTTGAGGATCGCCTGCAGGGTCAACGCCTCCCACACCCGGGCTGGCAGGGCGCCGCTGTTTTGCACCACGCGGGCGAGATGGGTGCCAATTCCCTGTAGCCGCTCGCTCTCGGATTTGCCCGCCAGGGTGGCCAGCGCCTCGCCAGCCAGATAGCGCTCCGCCAGCAGCAGCGGCTGATCCGGATGGACAATCAGCGCCTGCTCCAGCAGATCGATGCCACGCTTGAGGGCGACCGGATCCCGGCTGTTGATGTAGTACTGCGCCTCCATCATCGCCATCAGGGAGGCATCATCGGTCGGCCAGCCCATCCCCGGCTCGGCATCGGGCTGATCGAGGGCACGCAGCAGATCCTGGCTGCTCGCCTGCAACACGCCGTGCACACTGTGGCGACTGAGCTGGTACTGATGGCTGAACAGCACCCGGTTGGTGTTGATATTGCGATACTCCAGATCGAGATAGGTGCCACGGGGCTGGCGGGTGACCCGCACACTCAGCTCCTTGCCGGGCATGATGCCTCCCATCAGAGTGGTGGCGCCGTACTGCACCCGCAGCGGCGTAGCCACGGCCACCTCCCCCATCAGGGCGCGGGTAATGCCATCGGCGAGGCGCACGTTCTCGTTGTTGTCATCCATGCCGGAGTGGAAGCGGAACACCAGCAGGTTGGGATCCAGCATGGCGTGTACCTGGGGACTGGTGTGCTGGTAGCTGAGCATGCTGACAATGGCGATCAGCACGATGGCAACGAAGATATCGAAACTCACCATCTTCCAGCGGCTGCGGGCATCCTTGGCATGGGTGGAGATGGCGCGGGTCAGGGGCCCGGCGGGAAAAGGGGCGACATTGGGCTGTTCATCATCATCCTGCTCAGCCGCAGGCGGGCTCAGATCGGATAAAGTCGGGTTGTCGGAGAGAGCGGTATTGACCGCGGGCTGCTCGTCCGCCATCACCACGGAAACCACCTGCAGCGGCCGCACCGGTGCCACCAGCTTGTAGCCGCGCTTGGGCACGGTGACGATATAGTCGGTCGCATCGGTGCGACCATCTTTGAGGATCTTGCGCAATTCGAAGATGGACTGGGTCACAACCTGATCGGTTACCTCGGCGCCATCCCACACCTCGTTGATCAGGGCATCGCGGCCAAACACGGTGCCGGCATTATGGGCCAGAAACCGCAACAGGTTGACCAGCCGGGGTTCGAGGTAGACCTCGCGGTCGGGGCGACACAACATGTTGTCGTCAACGCTCAGGGTCCAGTCATGGATCTCTAAAACCGATTCGCTCATGATTCACTCGCTGCAGATGGTGACAATGCACGATGAGAGAGACGCAAAACCCGGGCTGACTGAACGGAACAAGGCGCTATCACCACAGGTGACAGATAAAAAGAGAACCGAAGCAATCACATCTCTGAGAGTCAGTCTGGCCAAGCCATCCTGTTTACGTCTGAAGGGCATCCTTGCGGGTATTCCGACCACCGGGATCGGAAGGGAGCACTTTAAGCAAAACGGGAGCTGGATCCCACTTTTTTTGGCTATAAATCGCCGTTGAGTTGATCCGACACCGCACTTTTCGGCAAATAGCGTGCCAGCTAGTATTCATATGAACATCCCATATGCCGGAATCAAAAAGCCCTGAACATCAGGGCTTTCTCATTTTTCCGACCATCGGTGAGAGGTTACTTCACCAGCGGGAGCGCATCCTGCTGACGACTGCGGCGCAGATGACGCCGCCACAGGGAGAAGCAACCGTAGCCAAGACTCAGCACCACCGCATAGAGCACCTGGGAGGCGAGCGCCGCCAGCACCAGAGCGCAGAGCAGTACGC
>NZ_CAWNZT010000205.1:0-2996 GCF_963878965.1 Aeromonas sp. HMWF015
AACGTATAATGATCCTTATTCTATTTTGTTAGAACTAAGCAGTGGGAAGGTTTATGCGATTACTAGTGAGTCTGATTTGAATAATATGAAACAGGTATCATCTGATTTTGATCTCTTTTGTAGAGGTGTTGGAACCATGTTTTTAAATAAGGAAAATCCTATTGATGTGGAAAAATTAGTTGGAAGTGAAAATAAATCTTTTTGGTCTAGCTTGTAAATGATAACCGGAAGTGATCCAACGATCCTTTCGGCTTTTATTTAAGGAAGGTGCGAATAAGTACTCAGTTAACAACGGGTTGAGAGTTTAGTCATTTAATATCAATGGGTTATGATGGCATGACTTCTTGTTAAGTGACTTGTTCGCACCTTCCCTAGTTTTAAAATGCATGTGGTTATATGCTTGCGACTTTTTATGTAGGTGTTTAAGTTTCTTGAAAAGCTCTTAAAAGGTTGATTTTGTATCTATAGAGTTTATAAAAGCTTATAGTAGTAACGAAGGGGTTTGTTGTGATATTGTCTTGGAGTGTTTTGGCAATGAACCAATTGAAATTATCAATCTTGAGTGCTACGAGCTTGATGAGAAGTTCAAAGAAGAGGTTAGGTGCATTTATGAGAATCAATTAGATATATATCGAAGTGTGATTTTCGGCATTATTAAGTATGTGCGTAAGAAGTCTGATAATAATAACTTAAAGTTAATGAAAATATATGCATCTCACGACGTTGAGAGAGAGTTCGGGCTTTTATTTAGCTGGGATGGGGACACAGAGCATGGCATTGGCGTGAGAATAAGAAGCGATGGTGTTGTTATTGATGTCGGACCTGCGGAAACATCATTTATATAGCTTGATATATATAGGTTGGTATGAAAGGTGACTAGCCCTAACTCTTACACGTTGACAAGGATGATTAACTTTATACGAGGCTTATCTTATCGTTTAGTAATTTAACCACCTGATAGACAAGGCGAATAGCCAAGGAAAGGCGCCGCATCAGCTTTATGCCCATCAGATGGCTGCGTAGCATAACGGATTAGCCCGCAATACAGCAGTACCTCATCCGTCACTTTTCACTCTGCGAAGAATTTTCCCATGACACATCGAGTCTTATGGCTGGCACTTGCAGCCAGCATGCTTGCGGCCTGTTCTGCCACTGCGCCTCTCACTGACGCCGAGTTATCCCAAGCCGCACAGCAGGGGGATGGCAGCGCCCAATATGAGCTGGCCAAACGCCTAGCAAGTCAGCCCGATTACCCCAACGCCATGCACTGGATGCAGCAGGCCGCCGAGCAGTCTGGCCCCTTGTCCGCCGATCAACAGATCCGAGCCAACGCAGCTTGGCAAGTCGGTGACTGGTACCAGGCCGGGCTCGGAGAGCCCAAAAATCCGGCGCTCGCAACCCAGTGGTGGCAGCACTCTGCTCGCCTTGGCAACACCAACGCCAGCTATCGGCTGGGGCTGATGTGTCAGGAGCAGCATCAAGGCAAACCGGTGAGCGAATGCCTCGATTGGTTCGAGCAGGCTGCTAAGCAGGATCATGCTGAAGCTCAGTTGCTCCTGGCCCGGTGGTACAGCACACAACCGGGGGCCGATACGGATGCCATCAAGTGGCTTGAGCGGTCCGCAGAACTGGGTAACCGTGATGCCCAGTACTTGCTGGGTGAGCGATATGCGCAAGGTAAAGGGGTAGTCAAACGACCAGATCTCGCTCAGCGCTGGAACGATAGAGCCGCCGCCCAGCAGCAACCGAATGCGTTACTACAGCAAGCCAAGCAGGCCGCTCCCACTAATGCGTTCACAGCCTATCAGAGAGCCGCTACAGCTGGCTCTGCCGATGCAGAGCTCTGGCTAGGGATGGCTTATCTGGCAGGGGAACAAGTTCCGACAGACCCCGCCTTGGGTCGCTACTGGCTGGAGCTGGCCGCCGGGCACGGCTCCCATGAAGCCGAGTACCAACTGAGCTTGCAGCAGGTAGACCGGGAGCAGCAGATCCACTGGTTAACTCGGGCTGCTGACGGTGGCGTACCAAAGGCATTGTTCGAGCTGGCGGAGTTACAGCATAAGCAAGGTGAACTGGAGCAGGCCAGAGCCAGTTATGCCAAGGCCGCCCAACAAGGACACATTCTCGCCCAGTACACCTACGGTGAAATGCTGCGTCTGGGACAAGGTGGCAAAGAAGATTACGCGCTGGCTCTCAAACAGTATCGCCTAGCGGCCCAGCAAGGTGACCGCCAGGCCCAATACCGGATGGGAACACTGCGAGAGGAAGGCATGGGGGCTCCGCGCAACCGGATACATGCCTATGCCTGGCTCTCATTGGCTGCCACAGAAGGGATGCCGGAGGCGGTGAAGGCCCGTGACGAGTTGGAAGCAGAAATGACCAAACCGGAAGTCAAACAAGCGCAGAAACTCTCTGAGCACTGGTTTGGCAAGATGTCATCAACGGCTAAGAAAAGCTAAAAAAAGAACATAGGAAGGAAGCGGCCCACCAAGGCCGCTTCTTTCCTATTTAGTTGGTGAATTACCGGATACAAACTCAGCCCAAGCATCCATCATGGGTCGACGCTGGTCCAGCAAGTCTGTGCGGTGGTATGCAGCTTCTACCTTGTTTTGCACCGCATGGGCTAATGCTCGCTCAGCGAGATCCCGTGCATAGCCCTGCTCACTGCACCAGTCTCGAAAGCTGGAACGAAAGCCATGAGCAGTTGCCATTCTGCCAGGAGTACAGCTCTCCGCTTTGGCCCTTCTCAGAAACATCGTCAGCACTGTGTCTGAGAGTGGTACTTGGTCTCTAGGAGAAGGGAACACCAAGTCGTCATGTAATCCCCTTAACCCCTTCAGGATCTCGACAGCACGAAGAGATAACGGAACACGATGTTGTTGCTTAGCTTTCATACGCTCGGCAGGTAAGGTCCAGATCCTTGCTTCCAAGTCTACTTCTGACCACTTCATGGCTCTGACTTCACCTGAACGGCAAGCAGTCAGGATCAAAAACTC
>NZ_CAWNZT010000206.1:0-1100 GCF_963878965.1 Aeromonas sp. HMWF015
CGATAACCCCGAGCGGCGACCGCCACCCAACCCGCGCCCCACACCATGTAGAGCAGCTGGGAGATAAGGCCACCCGCTGGCAGTTGCTCCAGCAGCATACCCACCATAAACCAGACCAGCACCATGGCCACGCTGATCCCCATCCCCTTGTTGAAGATATCGAACCCGCTGCGAACCCAGAGCCAGCCACGACCTGTCGTGTACCGGGCCGGAGTGGTGCGCAAAGGGGGTAATCCGTTCATATCGTCTCTTCGGAGTGTCGGTGGCATCAGTGCCGGAAGCCGATTCTAGAGCCAGGGCGGGGGCGACTCAATGGCGAAGCGGCCCGACCACGACATAAAACCTGACGCAGCTATGCACAAAAGGGGCATCAGCCACGCCCCGCCACTGGCTGCCCCGACCATAACGAGGCACAATCTGTCCCCTCCTCCAGCCGCGCCTGTCGTGGCCAGCATGTCGTGATCACCCTTTAGTGATCGGCGAATGCCGGACAGGGGGTTGTCATCCCGCCATCCCGGGCGCTTTAACATCGAGTGGTATCGTCATGAGAGTTGTGTGTTGTCTGTTGTTGTTACTGGCCAGCCAGTCGGCCCTGGCCGAGGGTTTTATCAGCCGCCTGCTCAACCATCCGGTGCCAGGTGGCGTTGCGGTGATCCCTCTTGGCGCGTCACCCACTGCCCCCACGGCCCGCTATCACGACAAACCCGTGCTGGTAGTGCGCGAAGACAACCAGTGGATCGCCATCGTCGGCATCTCTCTGAAAAGCACGCTCGGCGCCCAGCAACTGAGCACAGGTGATGGCCGTACTCTCGGCTTCACCGTGACCCCCAAGCACTACCGCGAGCAGCACATCAAGCTCAAGAACAGCCGTCAGGTCAATCCGCTCGCCGAGGATATGACACGTATCAACCGCGAGCTGGCGGAGCAGACCCGGGCTTACCAGACCTTCAGCCCCAACCAGCCGAGCAACCTGATGTTCGACAAGCCGGTCAACGGCCCCCTCTCCAGCCCGTTTGGCCTGCGTCGCTTCTTCAATGGCGAGGAGCGCAACCCCCACTCCGGCCTCGACTTCGCTGTCGGCGCCGGCACCCCGATCAAGT
>NZ_CAWNZT010000206.1:1110-7813 GCF_963878965.1 Aeromonas sp. HMWF015
GTCGACCACGGTCAGGGGCTCATCAGCATGTTCTGCCACATGTCAAAGATCGATGTGAAGCTCGGCCAGAGCATGCCGCGTGGCGGCATCGTCGGGCGAGTCGGTTCGACCGGTCGCGCCACCGGCCCCCATATGCACTGGAACGTCAGCCTCAACGACACCCGGGTCGATCCCGCCATCTTTATCGGCGCCTTCAAGCCCTGAATCGGCAGAGCCCGTTAACAAAAAAACCTCTAACAAGACAGGCAGCCCATGGCTGCCTGTCTGCTATCTGTACGTCGAACCTGATTGTCTATTCGGCCAGTGCGTGGGCGCCGGACTCCCGACGCATCGCCCGCCACATCACCAACACCAGCAATGAGCTGCACGTTGGCAATGCCAGCCAGACCCCGGGCACGCCCCACAGGGTCGAGAATCCCCACAAGAAACCGCCGATCAGCACCAGCTTGCCACCGGTGAGCAGGGAGGCGATGCGGGCCCGATTGATGGCCTGGAAGTAGGTGGCCCCCACCAGCAGCAAGCCCTCCATCGGCAGCCCCCAGAAGTAGAGCCAGATCCCGAGGCTCGCCACCGGCAGCAGGGTAGCGTTGTCCCCTGCAAACAGATAGACAGCCGCCTCCGGCCACAGATAGAGCGGGAACATGGCGCACAGGGCGATCCCCAACGTCACTCCGAGTGCCAGATTGCGGATCCTCAGCACCCGCCGCCAGTGACCGGCGCCCGCGTTAAAGCTGGCGATGGGCTGGATACCCATGGCGATACCTTCAAACACCAGATAGAAGAAGGCCTCGGTGTAACTGATCACCCCGTAGGCCGCCACATGCAGCGAAGTGCCAACCGCCAGCAACGCCTTGTTGTGCAGCGCCAGCACTACCGAGAGATAGAGGTACATTAGAAAACTGGAGACCCCGAGGCGCACCGTCTCCCCCATCAGCCGCAGATCGGGGCGCAAGGTGTCCCAGCTTATCCGCAGCTGGCTGCGCGGCGTGAAGAAGTGCCACAGGCAGGCGAGGCCCGTCACCGCCTGGGAGAGCATGGTGGCCGTCGCCACCCCGGCCAGTCCGAACGGAAACACCACCATCAGCAGATAGTCGAGCAGCACGTTGAGCAGCCCCCCGACCACCATGATGAGGGTGACAAACCCGGGGCGGCCATCGTTGCGCAGCAGGGAGCTGAACGCCATCGACAGCACCGCAAAGACGCCCAGCCAGGCGTAGGCCTGCAGGTAGGAGAGCCCTGCAGTGAAGATCTCCCCCTCCGCCCCCATCCAGGCCAGCATGGGCTCGCCATAACGGATCCCGATAAAACTGAGCAGTGCCGAGGCCAGCAGCACCATCACCAGGGCATTGCCGACGATATGGCGGGCTTTGGCCGGGTTGCCCTGCCCCAGATAGAAGGAGACCAGCGACGAGGCCCCCATGCCGATCAGCGCCCCCACCGCATAGAGCACGGCGCAGATGGGATAAGCCAGCATCAGACCGGCCATCCCATCCTGACCCAGCACATGGCCAACGAAGATGCCATCGATGGTGACATAGATGCCGGTGATCAGCATGGCCGCCACGGTCGGGGTTACGTAACGCCAGAAAAGGCGAGATAGCGGGGCTGTGCCCAGATCAACAGCTGACATATTCGACTCGGTGGAGAGAAAGCGGCCGGGATCATAGCGAAACGGCAGCACGACTTCCTGTTATTTGTGTTATGAATCATTAATATAGACTGCTTTACCCGCCTCCCTGCCCTGTTTTAGGCTAGGGCCACCTCTTCTGAACGGAAACGAGCCTCATGTTGCAACGCCTGCTCACCCTCTTGCTGCTCTCCCTTATCTTGTTGCCGCCAGCCGTGCGCGCCGACGATGCCATTGCCCAGGCCGAATCCCTGTTGCAGAGCGTGCCCAAGAGCGATACCCCGGAAAACCAGAAGCTGCGGGAGAGCTACCAGCAGGCGCTGCAATTTGCCAGAGAGGCCGAGCGCTACCGGGAGCAGAGCAAAGCCTATCAGCAGATCCTCATCGATTACCCCAAGGAGTCGGCACGGCTCAAGGAGAGCCTGCACAACTATCAGCCCGCCGCTCGCCCGCCGCTGGCGAGTCTCAAGGAGGAGGCGCTGCGCCAGGCCATAGGCTTGAGCAGCAACCGCCAGCTCAACCTGCGCAAGGAGCGGCAGGGGGTGATGGACAGCCTAAACCAGCTGGAGAGCACCGGTCAGGAGTACCACCTGCGGGTGGACGATCTGCGCAAACAGCTGCAACTGACCCGCAGCCAGCTGGAGCGACTGAGCTTCAGCAGCGAATCGGATCGCCAGCAGGAGGCACAACTGCTGCTGACCAGAATGAAGGAGCAGAGCCTCTCCGACCGGATCCAGATGCTGGAGCTGGAGCAACTCTCGGCCCAGCAGCGCAACGATCTCGGCAAGCTGAAGCTG
Organism: Aeromonas sp. HMWF015; assembly: GCF_963878965.1. Lineage (NCBI taxonomy): Bacteria > Pseudomonadati > Pseudomonadota > Gammaproteobacteria > Aeromonadales > Aeromonadaceae > Aeromonas > Aeromonas sp. HMWF015. The sequence goes on from NZ_CAWNZT010000206.1 coordinate 3,535, forward strand.
CAGGAGCTCAATCTGGCCATCGCCGACGAGGATGAGTGGCAAGCCAGCCTGCTGACCCAACAGAACCAGCTGCGGCGGGAGAAGACCGAGCAGGCGCTGGAGGAGAGCGAGCGGCTGCGCAAACAGCTCACCACTGACATGCCGCTGCTGCTGGAGCAGCAACAGCAGAATCAGGCGCTCTCCATCCAGCTCGGCACGCTGGAGGATCAGATTGAGCGGGTGCAGGACGAGCAGCGCAGCGTCGACAAGAATCTGTTTGAACTGAATGAGCTGGTCAACTCGGTGCGCGAACAACTGGAGTGGCTGCAGATCAGTAATGCCTACGGCGAGAACCTGCGCAGCAAACTCTCCGATCTGCCTCCCCAGTTTCCCCTCGACAAGCTGGAGTCCGCCATCGTCAGCGCCCGCATGGCCAAGTACCAGTACGAGAGCGAGCAAGATGGGCTCAAGGATACCCGTCAGCTGCGCGACAAGCTGATGGCCGAAGAGGAGGTGACGCTGGATCGGCCGCAGCAAGCGGTGCTCGACAACCTGCTCAAGGCCCGGCGCCAACTGCTGACCCGGCTCAACGACGCCTCAGACACCCTCATTCAGGAGCAGACCCGCCTCAAACTGCTCTACAGCCGTCAGAACAGCAAGATCGACGAGATCCGTGAGATCAGCGCCAGCCACCTGTTCTGGATGCCCGATGTGCGCCCCTTTACCCCGCAGGTGATGCTCGGCATTCCCGCCGCGCTGACCCTGGCCTTCAACCCGGACAACTGGCTGCAACTTCCCTATGCCATCGCCGAGAACAGCCCGCTGAGCCTCACGCTGGCCGGTATTGGTCTGCTGGTGCTGGCCTGGAGCTGGTTCAAGTTGGCCCGTCACCTGAGCCTCTACTGCGACCATATTGCGCCACGGATCGGCAAGGTAACTCAGGACAAATTCAGCCTCACCAGCCGCTTGCTGCTGCGCTCCCTGCTTGCCGCCCTCCCCTTGCCCGCCATGGTACTGATGGTGCGCGGCCTGCTTGAAGGGGCCTGGCAATACCCGTTTGCGGTGGCGGTGGCGCGCGGTCTTGGCGAGATCTGGTTTCTGCTGCTGGCGCTGGTGATGGCCCGCCATCTGACACTGGAGAGGGGGATTTTGATCCACCACTTCCGCTGGCCCCGGGAACAGGTGCAAAAGGTGTGGGGGCAGTTTCGCACCCTGCTGCTGGTGCTGATCCCGAGTTTCTTTGTGCAGGGGATGGCCAACAGCTATCAGGAGCACGCCTTCTACGATTCCCTCGGCCGGATGGCCTTCATGATCGGCGCACTCTGGCTGCTGCTCTTCTTTGCCCGCCTCAACCGGGAGCGGCTGCCACTCACCTGGGGCCAGACCGACATGACCAAGCCCCATCTGCTGCACCACTTCATCTGGAACAGCCTGATGCTGGCGCCGCTGCTGGCGGTGATCGGCGCCCTGTTTGGCTACTTCTATACCTCGCGCACCCTGCTGCGCCAGCTGGAGCTTAGCCTGCTGATGGGGCTGGGTTGCCTACTGGTCTACTATCTGGCCAGACGCTGGATGCTGATCCAGCGCCGCCGCCTCGCCTTCGAGCGCGCCAAGAGCAAGCGGGCCGAGATCCTGGCCCAGCGCGGCAGGGATGAGGGGCATGACGAGCTCAGCTCCGAGACCCCGGACGTGGTGGAAGAGACTGAGCTGGATCTCGATACCATCAGCGCACAGTCGCTGGGGCTGGTGCGCACCCTGCTGATGCTGGGCTTCACTATGCTGGTGGTGGTGCAATGGTCGGATCTCAACTCCGCCTTCAGCTTCCTCAGCAATATCGAGGTGTGGCAGGTGAGCAGCAAAATTGGCGGCATCGAGCAGCTCTCGGCCATCACCTTGCAGGATCTGATGCTGACCGCCTTCGTCTTCATCCTGACCGTGGTGACAGCCCGCAACCTGCCGGGGCTGATGGAGCTGACCCTGTTGCAGCACCTCAGCCTCTCCCCGGGTACCGGCTTTGCCCTCACGACCACCAGCAAGTATCTGGTGATCCTGATCGGTGCCCTCACCGGCTTCTCCATGCTCGGCATCGACTGGTCGAAGACCCAGTGGCTGGTCGCCGCCCTCTCGGTGGGGCTGGGTTTCGGGCTGCAGGAGATCTTCGCCAACTTTGTCTCCGGCCTCATAATCCTGTTTGAGAAGCCGATCCGGCTCGGTGACACTGTGACCATCCGCGATCTCACCGGCACCGTCACCAAGATCAAGACCCGGGCAACCACCATAGTGGATTGGGATCGCAAGGAGATCATCGTGCCCAACAAGGCCTTCATCACCGAGCAGTTCATCAACTGGTCGCTCTCCGATGCCATCACCCGGGTCAAACTGCGGATCCGGATCGGCCTGACCCGGGATCCGAAACTGGTGCAGCGCATTCTGGAAGAGTCCATCCAGGCATCGACCCTGGTGTTGGAGACGCCGACGCCCGAGGTCTTCCTGATCGAATTCACCGACTCGGCACTGATCTACGAGATCCGCCTCTACGTCAACAACATGGATCACCGGATGCCCATCACTCACGAGGTTCACTCGCTGGTGCTGGAGAAGATGCAGCAGCAGGGACTTACCCTGCCCCATCAACAGATCGACATTCACCTGAGCCGCGGCTGATCCGCGAGGTAAAAGGAGCAAAACATGCAGATTATTGCCCACCGTGGCGCCAGCGGTCTGGCGCCAGAGAACACCCTAAAGGCGATGGCCAAAGCGCTGGAGCTGGGAGCATCAGCCATCGAGATCGACGTGCAGGCGGCCGATGGCGAGTTGTGGGTCTTCCACGACCGGCGGCTGGAGCGCTGCACCAACGGCAAGGGGGTGCTGACCGAACAATCCCGCTCCTATCTGGAGCAGCTCGATGCCGGTGAGGGAGAGGTGATCCCGACCCTGTGGCAGGTGATGGAGATCATCGCCGGACGCTGCGAGCTGCATATCGAGCTCAAGGGGACTCATACCGCCGATGCGGTGGCTGCCCTGACCCGACGGGCAGAGGCCGAGCTTGGCTTTACTCCCGGGCAGTGGGTGGTCTCCTCCTTCCATCACCCGGAGCTGGCCCGATTTGCCGCCTTGCGGCCCGATATCCGGCTCGGTGCCCTGACCGCCAACCTGCCGCTCAACCTGGCGCAGGTTGCCGACGAGCTGGGGGCCTGGTCCATCAATTGCGATGTTGATTTCATCGACGCCGCGCTGGTCGATGATGCACATCGCCGGGGGCTCAAAGTTCTGGTTTATACCGTTGATTATCCAGAAGATTATGAAACGCTCTCTAGCATGGGGGTCGATGGAATCTTCACCAATCGACCAGATCGTTTTCTGGCGCAGTAAGGGGGCGATACGCGCATGGATAACCACTGATTTAGGCACTAACTTTAAATAGCTGACCGGGATACAAAGAGTTCAACTTCAGCCGATAAACAGAGGCTCATAACAATAACTAGATTCCACACACACTTCAGACTGACGCTCACAAGGATGTAACTATGAACTTATCCATTAAAAACAAGCTTGTTCTGGCTATCGGGGTCATTATTCTGGTGATCACCTGCCTGCAAGTCTGGTACAACACCTCGCAACTGCGCAGCGAGACCCAGCGACTGGTCTGGAACATCATCGACGAAAGCTCCATGGCCAACGTCAAGGGGATCTCCCGCTGGGTCGACTCCCGGATCAGCATGGTCAGCACCACCAAGGAAGCATTCGCCAAAGAAGACGAACCCATCAGTCATCTGGCCCAGTCCATGAATGCCGGTGGCTTCGACCTGGTCTATGCCGGTACCGCAGACGGCAAGATGATCCAGAGCAAACCAACCGATTTGCCCGCCGGTTATGACCCACGTCAACGCCCCTGGTACAAGGACGCGGCCGCCGCAGGCAAGCTGGTCATCACAGCCCCCTATGCCGACATCTCCACCGGCCAGCTGATTGTCACCATTGCCGAGCCGTTCCAGCGTGGCAATACCCAGGGGGTCATCGCCGGTGACGTCTCCATCAGCTCACTGATCTCGGACATTCTGGCGGTCACCACCGAGGGCACCTACGCCATGCTGGTGGACAGCAATGGCACCATCATCGCGCACCCCGATGCCTCCCTGAGCCTGAAATCCGCTACCGCTCTGGCACCGGAACTAACTGCGGCCTACATCAATCAGGTCGCCCATGACGGCATGATCAACGAGCTGGTGATCAGCGGCAAGAAAGAGGTCTACGACTTTAATGCCATTCCCAATACCAACTGGTATTACGGCATGATGGT